>DOXE01000469.1 GCA_003519205.1 Chloroflexota bacterium | reverse complement strand
CTAATGGATGAGCTAATAAAAAAACTGGTAGAAGCATTTGGCCCCTCTGGATTTGAAGATCACATCCGTGAGTTGATCAGGGATGAGATTGATGGGCTGGTGGACGATGTCACCATCGATGCGATGGGCAATCTCATCGCCCATAAAGAAGGTGATGGGGATGGGCTTAAGGTTATGATCGCTGCTCATATGGATGAAATTGGAATCATGACAACTCACGTNNTTGAAGTGGGAACCACGGCCGGTTTCATAGGACCATTTGTCGCTCAAGGGACAAGAAGAATAGCCAAGAGCATGGACGATCGAATTGGCTGTGTAGTAGCCATTGAGGCGCTAAAAAAACTGAAACATTCACCTCACGATCTTTATTTCGTTTTCAGTGTCCAAGAAGAAGTGGGCACCCGCGGGGCTCAAGCAGCCGCCAATATGCTTCAGCCGGACGTAGGATTAGCCATCGACGTTACTTCGGCAGGTGATACGCCGGAAGCGCCGATAATGTCTGTTGAGTTAGGTGCCGGTCCGGCTATAAAGGTTAAAGACGCAGGGATGATTGCCCACTCCGGTTTGGTGCGCCAAATGCGGGCTCGAGCAGAAGAACTGGAAATTCCATATCAATTGGAAGTTTTAGAAGGTGGGTCGACCGACGCCCGTTCGATGCAGATTGCCGGGCCGGGAAGCGCTGCCGGTTGCCTTTCCATCCCTTGTCGATATGTTCATTCTCCAAGTGAGATCGTCGATATTCGAGACGTCGAAAATTCTGTCCGCTTATTAGTTTCGCTAATTTCTCAACCAATAGGACTGTAAGCAGTTTTTAGGAAAATCTTAATACCTGATTCCCAACAAACGAACGCCAAACCAGCAAAGGGTCATCGTGGGAATGATTTGGGTTCCAGGAATGAGTGCTTCGACTGTGGCAACCCCTCGCAATGCTTTTAAGCCAAGCTTATCTAGGATCACCCAGCTTAAGGGAGCGGCCAAAATATCCANNTAATAGCGATCCTCCGAAGAGAATGCTGGACAGTAACAATATTAATGACACGATTCCAATCGTGCGTAAAATCTCAATATCCATCTTTAATACGATAATACCTGCCAGATAAAAATCACTATCATTAATACTCCACCGGCTAATTGGACGACAGTGGCTATCCCCCAACCCACAACACCGCCTATGCTAGCCTTAAGTGCGACGTTCCAGTCCTGAAACTTTTGGTACTGGCCAAGTAGCACACCTATTGCATAGCCAATGATTCCGCCAAACAAATTACCGACGACTGGCAGCACTGCACCCAATAAAAAAAATCCGAGTACACCGCCGATAGCACCCAGAAACATCGCCCTTTTGGCAGCGCCACCCGTTTTTGCGCCTAATAGAGAAAGCCATAAGTCTGCCGTGCCAGTTATGATGGCGAAGATGGTAAGAAGAGTAAAAGTTATCCAATCAATGGCTTGAAATCCATCGACAATCGCATAAGCCAGAATTGTCAACCAGATGAGCAAAATGCCTGGAAGAATTGGCACGAGAATGCCAATTAGACCAATGAGCATAAAAGCTACGGCTACTCCGAAGGCAATCGCATCCAGTAAAATCATTCAAATTTGTGCCTTAAATGGATTTATTGTTGAGTAAATCCACCAATTTCTTACAACGACCTGTAGGCCATCATCCACCGGTTAAATACTCTGGACAAATAAGGTTTGAGATAGGCTATCTCTTCGAACCCTTCAGCAGCGAGCTTATCATCACTCATTTGGTTTTGTTTTAGCCATATCTCGCGATCAATAGACGTTTGCCGGAACCAGGTGTCAATCATTGGCAGCCAATTCGTTAACACATATAAACATCGAGCCGCTGGAATTGCCTGACGGAAGGTTGTGGCGTTAAACCGCGCACCCAGTTCTCGTCCCATGGCCAGAATATAGCTATCCTCCATCGTTTCCTCGGATATTGGCCAATTATCCGGTCGGCGCCAATCGCTATTTGTGATAGAAAATCCATCGAATCGATCGATAAACGCGACCAGATCATAAACAGCTGGTCCAATTGAAATATTTTCCCAGTTAACGAGACGATAGTCCCCAAACATGCTCAATCGCCAATATTTAGGTGATGGATCGCCATGCAATAAAGTTTTCGGCAACTGCCGTAGCGGAAAAAGCATCGGCAGAGGATCATCCAATAAGTCGGCCAAAGCCGAAAGTTCTTGTTCCTCCAGGACGCCGGGCCAACCGCCCACTGATCGAAGTGCCTCTAGCCCTGAAGCAGCACTAGTGAAGACTGGTGCCAGGTGTCCCGATACGCGCAACGCATGCTCGGACAGTAACAGGCCCGGTTCACCTTTCGACCCTATACGTCGATCGTTCATTACCAGTTGCGCATCATCTTCATGCGATTTTTCAGGTCGTTTAGATGGTTCAGATTCAGCGTTCGCCGCTCTTTGTTCCAAGTTGAAGGATATACCTACTTTGATAAGGTCTTGTTCGCGATCCCAATAGGAGGCGTGCAGTAAACTCATTCGTTCCAGGATGCCCTCAACCTCAGTGGCCGTCCATTTCTCCGGAGGCCAGTCATCATAGGCTTCATCTAACACGATCCAGCTATTGTTGCCCTCAATATAACTAAACCAACAGTTGGGTGTGAAAGATTCAAGGTGGGGTGAGATATCACGATAGAAAAGAGCTTCGGCCGCGTTTGTCTTCTTTGCCAGTAAGGTAATCGGTTCAGGGTGACCGGCCAGGCTGAGAAAATATCGAGTTCCCAACCTGGGAGCTGAAATTGATTCTTGCTCTACGGCCGTGACAATTGGCCCTTTTGTATCGGGATCTTGAGCTAACAATCGAGACCAGGCTCTGGGATCGCGATCCTTTAATTCATTAACTCGTAACATCGATGGATCATTTTATGTCTCAATCGGTAAATAGCAAGTATTGAGAATGCTTTCCGTTATCTGCCCATGTATAATGACATTATGCTGCTCATATTGACCCATGAAAACGCCGACTTTGATGCTGTCGCCTCTCAATTGGCAGCCCACAAGTTGTATCCGGAGGGTTTGCCTTTATTATCCTGGCGGGTGAATCGGAACGTCGAACAGTTTTTAACTCTTTATTGGGATACCTTGCCCTTCTTGCGACCGGTCGATTGGCACCGCAAACGAGTAAGTCGTGTCGTATTAGTTGATACCCTGGTTTTACCTAGTGTACGAGGAATCAGAGCCGATAAAGTTTATGTCCAGGTGATCGATCATCACGAAGTGGGCAGTGAGCGTAATAAGTTATGGTCATATCATACAGAACAAGTGGGAGCCACAACTACTTTACTGGTGGAAATGCTTCAAGCCAGCGGATTGGGATTGTCAGCCAATGAAGCAACCCTGTTGCTACTTGGTATTCATGAAGATACTGGTTCGCTGGTTTATGATACGACGACAGTTCGTGATGCCCGGGCCTCGGCTTGGTTACTTGAAGAGGGCGCGCGATTATCGGTCGTTCGTCGCTTTCTCAACATCACTTTGTCTGATCAACAACAACAACTTTACGATCGTTTGCAGAAAGCGGCTGTATGGGAAAATGTGGAGGGTCAATCCATCGTTCTTTCAGCCGTGGATGCGCCTCCTGGATTTGACGACGAGATTTCGGCCGTAGCCCATCGACTGCGCGACACGATGGCTCCTGACGGTATGTTTTTACTGGTTCAACTAAAATACAATCACGTTCAGTTAGTTGCCAGATCAGGCTCTGATCACGTTGATGTTTCCAAGGTTGCTCGTGCGCTTGGGGGCGGTGGACACAGTCGAGCTGCTGCGGCAACGATCATGGATCGTGAGTTGCCTGAAGTGCAAGAACAAATTATCGGCTTGCTCCCATCAATTGTAAAGCCCATGGCCAAAGTTTCTCAAATCATGTCTTACGGCGTCCAAACACTGCCTGCTGACACCAAGATTTTTGAGGCAGCCGAGGAAATGAAACGTTGGGGGCATGAAGGTTACCCAGTCGTCGATCAGGCTTCGAATGAACTCGTTGGCTTGTTGACGCGTCGAATGGTCGATAGGGCTCTCAGCCACCAAATGGGTGATTTACCAATAAGCCAGATCATGAGGGCCGGCCGCGTAACGGTTCGCCCATCAGATTCCGTTGACCTTGTACAACGCCTAATGATTCGAGAAGGTTGGGGGCAAATACCCGTGCTCAGGGACGGAAAAGACGGTGCGGATGAGTCGAAACTGATAGGCATCGTGACCCGAACCGATCTGATTAATTTAATGACCGATGAAGCTGGTAAAGAGAGGGAACCCGACATGCGTCAGGTGATGATTTCGTCCTTATCGCCTGCCGTATGGGGGATGGTAAAAGCAGTTGGCAAAGTTGCCCATGAGATGGAAATGCCCCTTTATTTTGTGGGTGGATTGGTCCGCGATTTGCTTCTAGGCAAGCCACCTTACGACGTGGATATGGTTGTTGAAGGCAATGCAATTAAAATGGTTCGGCGGTTGCAATCGTTATTCGGTGGCGAAACCCGCAGCCATGCTCAATTCGGCACTGCAAAATGGTTGTTGACCCCTGAGATATGGCAACTTTTAGCACCAGGAATTGAGGTTGACGGTCTACCCATGGATATTGATTTTGTGACTGCGCGTACCGAGTTTTATGTGCGCCCTTCGGCATTGCCCGAGGTCGAGCAAGGCTCGATTAAGCTTGACCTTCACCGGCGAGATTTTACCATTAACACGCTGGCTGTTCGCCTCGACGGTGCTCACCTGGGAGAATTGCTTGACTTCTATGGTGGCCTTCGAGATCTTGAATCGAATCTGGTTCGTGTGCTACACAGTCTTAGCTTCGTGGATGATCCAACCCGTATCTTACGAGCAGTTCGGCTGGAACAGCGACTTGATTTCAACATCGAATCACGTACGGTCGAGCTAATCACAGCCGCCCTACCATTATTAGATCGGGTTACTGGCGAGNNGGTGGAAATGTGTTTGCGCGAGCCCCAGCGGATATCGATGATGGCTCGATTGGCCGAGATTGGTGCCCTGGCTCAGATTCATCCCGGCCTGACCTGGCAGACGCCAATAGCCCAGACGTTTGATCAGGCCGAAGAAGTGCTGGAAGATCCGGTATGGTCAGGTGTTCTTGCTGATGAGTCGCCTGCTTTTGTATATTTTGCTTTACTCCTCTTACCAATGCCGCCAATTGTACAAGATGAAGTCATGGCACGGCTCAAAGTTCGAAAGGCAACCCGCGAAGACGTCCTTTCAACCCGAACTTTGCTTGAAGAACTCTCAAGCCTCCCAAAAGAGGCAAAGCCAAGCCAGGTCGTGTCCGCATTGAGAAATTATCAATCACGGGTATTACTGGTCGCACTTGCCGCAATTGGACCTGACTCTGAGGTTGGCTTGAAGATTGACAGTTACCAGCGAAATTGGCGCGAGGTCCGAACTTCCCTGAACGGATACGACCTTTTAGATATGGGGCTTCAAGCTGGACCACAGATTGGGATCTTGCTCGATCGATTACTGGCAGCTCGCTTAGATGGCGAAATTCATGACGACGAAGGAGAGCAGAAGCTGCTAAAAATCCTAATCGAATCAGACCCCCCGGCGAATATGCCCAAAACCCTCCCAAAGAAATATTAAAGAAATGCCAACCCTATGTTAGACGTCAGTGACAATGTCAC
>DOXE01000020.1 GCA_003519205.1 Chloroflexota bacterium | reverse complement strand
AGCATTTGACGATGTCTGGGAACGAAACAGCGACATTTGTGAATATTGTGCCGCTGAAATTGGCGATAGGGACAGGCGATGTCCGAATTGTGGTCAAAAGATATTCTCTTCCCATTATCGGTATGCCCAAGCAAGTTCCGATCTGACTATCTATTGGGTCTTGCTCCTTGGCGTAGCTCAACTCTCGTTGATCCTGATCATGTTGAATTTGCTTTTAAGGCAATCCTTGCTGGCAACCGNNGCGGTGGCAACGATTATTCTGGATCTCGTCATTGGTCCAACGGTCAATGATGTCGTAGGTCAGGCTATTGAAAGTGGTTTTTTTCAATCTCTATCAGATCGACCCTATATTTATATTTTAGGACCACTTGAGGATTTGCTTGTCCCTTTACAATCCCTAGCTGTTATTCTGGCACTGTTTTTCGGGATTTTTCGAGTGGGACCTGATTTTGAGCGAGTGAAGGTACGCCAGATTGCCCGGGTTGATCGTGGATTGGATGATGCAACACAATTGTATGCGGCTGGTATTGAGTACGCTCGGCAGAAAAAATGGGCTAATGCGATACTTCAATATCAGAAGGCTGTTGCCCTTGCGCCGACCCAGTTTTATTATCAACGGGCTTTGGGCCAGGCGTATGCCCAATTAGGTTATTATCAACGGAGCCTTGATGTGTTAGAATCTGCCCACCGCATGACTGTAACTCCGGACCTTAAATTGGAACTTGAGCAAGTCATTACCCAGGTAAAACATAAGCTAGCCACTTTGAATTGTGTTGAGATCGGGTTAAATCGTAAAAGGGCATCATCTAACTATGGCGAGTAATGTCCGGGAATCGCTAGAAAAACGAGCCCAAAAAGCCATGTTGCAGCACGCTTTTTTTCGTTGGGAAAGTGCTGTGGTTATTGCCTTGACTTTGCTTTTGGCTGTATTTGGTCCAAATATCTCGGCCGTCGATTTCATCCCAAGCTGGGTGTGGTTATTGAGTGGGCTGGTGGCTGAGGCTCTACTGGTTTACAGTAGCTATTCAGATCCTGAGACAGGTCGCCAAGTTGTGGCTCAAATGTTACAGGACGATTTTCAACCCGACCGTCTAAACGATAAGAAACTTCAGCGGCAGGTTCAGGAAGCACTTGATTATCGCAGCCGGATCACTGCAGCCATTCATGAACGTCGGGAGTCTGTTTTAAAGGACAACTTGACAGAAACTGCCAGCCAGATCGATGCTTGGCTAGAGAACATCTACAGCCTCGCCCTGCGTTTNNCAACTTGAGAATCGGATCGAAGTCGAAAATGATCCGGTGGTCAAACAACAGATCGAATTTACGATGGATGGGATGCAACGACAGATAAGTACCATAGAATCCCTAGAAAAAACGATGGATAGGGCTCAATTACAATTGGAATCAACTTTATCCTCATTAGGTACAATTTATTCTCAGACCATGTTGGTTGGCGCCAAAGATATTGATAGCGGCCGGGCGAAGCGGCTACGACAAGATATTCGCGAAGAGGTTGAAGAGCTCGACAGCATACTGCTAGCTATGGACGAAGTGTATGCCAGTGGTTTGGAGGAACGCAAGCGCAGACTCAGCCCAGAGGACTTGGATGAACTTGAAGAAGGACCGGAAATAGGTGCCTCTGACGAATTAGCCAGCGAGTCTTAGCCGCATTTAAGTTTGTCAAAAGAGTTGGCCTTTGATAACATAACCGCTTGTCTAATTCCTGTCGAGGAGAATATATCCGGTTATGAAAGTGTTGTTGAAGGAAGATGTTGATAATTTAGGCTATGCCGGCGAGGTCATGAACGTTGCCGATGGTTACGGTCGGAACTTTCTCATACCAAACGGCTTGGCTGTGAAGGCTACAACCAGTGTTTTAAAGCAAGCAAAATCCTGGCGCGAACGTGCTGCCATCCGAATGAACGAGCTTAGAAAAGAGCACGAAGCTTTAGCATCGCAGATTGATGGAATCACCCTTCAATTTGAAGCGAGAGCAGGCGAAACAGGGAAATTATATGGTTCTGTGACGACGGCCGATATTGCCGATCAACTCAACGAGGTATTAGGTACCGAAGTTGAACGGCGAAACATCGCCAGCGATCCAATTCGGCAACTTGGCGAACATCAGGTAACCATTCGCCTCAGTCGAGATTATAGCCCAACAGTGACTGTTATCGTTCGTCCTTTCGGCGATGAAGAGATCGATGAGANNCCCCAATTCTGTCGAAATCTGCTGACAGGGCAGCTTGAAGAAACGTAATGCCACTGGCCTGAGTCAGTGGCTTTTTTTAGCATTGTGACCGTTGAAGGACTGATGTGGACGAATTAGGAAGTCTCCTTCGTGAAGCAAGAGAAGCCAAAGGGCTTACCTTAGCAGAGGCTCAACAGGCAACCCGAATCNNTATCTCCGCAATTACGCCAAATATTTGGAGCTAGATCCTAAACCACTGATCGATCGTTACGATCTGAATAAAAATAGTTATAGTAAACAGAAACAGCCGGAACCTGTAGAAGAGATTTCTGGTATTGAGCCTATTCCTCCTAGAGACGACCAAGTATTTTATGATCCAGTAAATATGGATCTATCTGGAGCGCCTAAACGAGATTCGGGGTCGGCTTTACGGATAATCATCATTGTTGCTCTTTTGGCCTCTCTGGCTTTAATTGCCAATAGGTTCATACCGATACTCACTGGAAATGGAGACGGAACAGAAGCTCTATCGTCTAGTATTGAGGAAGCTGTGAGTAACATCACCAATGACACCGGACAGCAACCGACAATTACTCCCGATCCGGCAATAATTCCAGGGGCTGGAACCTTAATTACATCCACCAGCCGAAATTCAGCTTTGCAACTACCTACACCAACCGCTACCAGGCCTACCTTACCGGCTACTTTGGAACAAATCCGGATGCGTTTAGAAATTACTGAAAGGACCTGGATGCGAGTCACCATCGACGACGAAGTTGTTTTCGAGGGGCTAGCCCGGAAGGGGGACGGTCCTTTTGAGTGGGAAGCAGCAGAAAAGGCACAACTTCTCACTGGAAATGCAATTGGCGTCTTTGTGACCATTAACGATGTGGAATTGGGTAGATTGGGCGACCGGGCCCAAGTAGTGGATGAAACCTGGACCACGACGGGTAACGGATGAGCCACAATAATAGGCGCAACCGGTTCTATCTGCTCAGTCTGGGTTGCAGTAAGAACACCGTTGATTCGGAAAGTATGGCTTCCTTGCTTGGGCAAGCTGGTTTTCGGGGCAATGGTAATCCGGCCGACGCAGAAATCCTCATCGTCAATACTTGTGGCTTCATAGAGGCTGCCAGGAAAGAGTCTCTATCGGCATTGCGCGATTTGGCCGCTTCAAAACATCCGGAACAGCTCCTCATAGCTGCCGGCTGTCTATCTCAACGATACGGTCAGGACCTGGCACAAGAAGTTCCAGGATTGGATGGCGTCATTGGTACCCGACGCTGGATGGATATCGTTCCATTCGTGCGTGATCTTCGTCTACGTACTCACCCCCAACCACTCTATCACCTACCTGCTGACGCAATGACTGTCGGCCGGGATGAACGCGGAACTCCGCGGGTCGCCGTTCAAGGAAGCAGTGCTTATCTGAAGATATCTGACGGATGCCGGCGGCCATGTGCCTTCTGCGCAATTCCACAGATTAAGGGGACTCTAGTCAGCCGGCCGGCTGAAGTAATTATCGACGAAGCCAGGCAACTACAGGAAGCGGGTGTAAAAGAGATCATAATCATCTCTCAGGATTCAACTGATTACGGTCATGATTTGGGCATTCGGAACGGCTTGAGTAAATTGTTGGAAGAACTTGTCAAGGCTATCCCAGATATTCCGTGGCTGCGAATCATGTACGCTTACCCGGGTTATGTGACCGATGAATTAATTGAGACGATGGCTAGTCATTCCCAAATTTTGCCATATCTGGACATCCCGCTACAACATGGACAACGGGAGACGCTCAAGCGAATGCGCCGACCTGCTAACCTGGAGTGGGTCTATAAGACAATCGACAAACTTCGCGATGCCATGCCCGATATCGCTATTCGCACGACTTTTATCGTTGGTTATCCTGGGGAAACGGAAGAGGAATTCGAAGGGCTTAAAGAATTTGTGCAAGACTTGCGATTTGATCGAGTGGGTGTGTTCACCTATTCTTTTGAAGATTCAACCCCCTCGGCGAGGGTGTCATGGCGGGTTCCGGAGAAAGTTAAAACATCCCGCAAGGCCGAGTTATTGGAGCTTCAGAGACAAATATCCTTGGAAAGAAACCAGGCCCAAGTAGGTAAGATCCTGCCTGTTTTGGTTGAGGGATATGGGGATGGTTTGAGTCTTGGTCGCAGCTATCGTGATGCACCAGAAGTGGATGGCTTGGTGATCGTTCCAGCCGAATTACCCGTCGGCAGTTTGGTACCTATTCGGATTGATGGGGCAATGGTTTACGATCTAACGGGGGTTCCCGCCCGAATTTCCGAGCAATATATCTTAGAAATAACGTGAGGCATATTACTCATTCGCCGTAGTTGTGATGATAAAATGCCGTACATGGGGAATTCGCGTTATTTTTGGTCTATTTTACTTTTGAGTCTGGCATTACTAGGNNCGGTTATCTGGCACCACAATTCACACTGAGTTCGACGATGGGTGAGGAAATGGCCTTGGCCGATTATCGTGGCCAGCCAGTGGTGCTAAATTTTTGGGCTTCTTGGTGCCCACCTTGCCGAGCTGAAGTCCCCCACTTTCAAGATGCAAGTCTCAAATATAATGGACAGGCAGCCATATTAGGGATTGACCAAGGGGAGCCTCTGCCAATTGTAGCTGATTTTGCTTCAGCGTTCAGACTAAGCTATCCGTTATTGTTAGACCAGGATAACGCAGTTAACCGCCAATATGGGGTTGCAGCATTACCAACCACAGTCTTTGTCGATGCCAATGGCGTGGTCAGTGAAGTTTACACCGGGATCATAAATGGAGCTGTGTTAGAAGATCGAATCGAACGGTTACTGGCAGAATAACAATATGTACCCCACAATAACTATCGGTCCACTTGTATTACCTTCGGCCGGGCTTGTCTACATCGTGGGTGCCTGGGTTGCATTGAGCATGGTTGAACGCTCAGCCAAAAAATTAGGCCTGGAAGCAGATGCGACTTATGCGATGGCGGTAACGGCTGTAGCCGCCGGTTTTATCGGTGCTCGATTACTGTTTGTGGTCTTCCATTGGCCAGCCTACCAGAATAACCTTATCGGGGTCGTCTGGCCATTAACGGGTGGCTTTAATTTTTGGGGTGGGATGTTANNTTGGTTGCATTGATAGCCCTCATCGTATGGTGGCGAGCATATGATTATCGACAATATGATGGTCAACTCTTTCTGATGACCACAGCGGTCTATGCCGCCGGCCGCCTTTTGGTCGACGCCTTTCGAGCTAATAGCCCTCTCACATCAAACGGTTATCACATCGTACAGATTATCAGCCTTGTGGTTCTACTGGCTTGTGTATACTTATTGGGTCGCATGGCACCAAAGGGGGAGACAAGAGATAAATCGACCGGACAACATATTTAAGACCTTGCCGAAGAATTGATATGAAGTCCCAAGAAATATCTTATCGACCCTAAACAGCCAGTTTACTGCACTCTGATGCCATGGGTGCCTGGCATAGAAACCCATAACCCTTGATCCTAAAAATCCGATTTGCAATCCTCCGGTGAAAGCGGTACTATGCACGGCTGTGAAATCGCGGTACCCTGAAAAAGTATTTAGGATAAGGATAGTTGGCCCAAGCTTATTGGAACCAACAACTTCGAAGAATGGAATGTTGGGACGGAGAAATTTATAGAATGTTCGAAGTAGGCGAGAAATATGCAAATCGCAAGGGTGAATACAAGGTTTTGGAAATTCATGATCCCAAAATGATGGTCGAGTATCAGGATGGCACAACAGCCGAGTTGAATATTGGTATTCAGCAGAGAATCTGGGAAAACATTCTGGCCGAGAAAGAGATCAAACAGAGCCGTTCCTCCCGGTCTAAGGGGACATTGGGAATATCGGGGACGCAATTCTTCATTCGACCGGTCGAATCACTGATTGCCGACCAGTTAGCCGTCCGTGGATTTAAAGAACACGTTTTAGAACAGGACGTTTCAAAACACAAGATTTCTAAGGGAGATAGGCTCATATATTTTGCTATTGAAAACCAGGTTTTCTTTGCCGTCGTGACAATTACGGGAATGCCGGCAAAACCAACTTCTCGAGACCAATTAACGGAGCAGCAAACCGATGCCTTGGTCCATTTGTTTCCGGTTGATATTGATGCCAGGGCAGTAAAAGTCGAAAACGCGGTGCCTGTCGATGGAATTGAAATCGAAAGCCAACCCGATATCCTGCGATTGCTAAACAATGATGATACCTATATCCCAATTACTGAAGATGAATTTGAATTGCTGGCAGAATTGCTGACAGAGGCCTCTGAAGAAGAAGACGACGAAGACAGCCAGGCAGACCAGGATGACGAAGAAGACTTTGAGGATTGATGACTACCTTTGTAGATAAACCCAGGCATATCCTTGTCGCTGTAGCCTGGCCGTATGCCAATTCGGACATTCACCAGGGTAACGTAACTGGATCTTATTTACCGGCCGACATCTACGCCCGTTTTCATCGGCTTGTTGGTAATCATGTGCTGATGGTCTCCGGTTCTGATAGCCACGGTACGCCGGTTACGGTCAAGGCCGAAGCTGAGGGGAAAACCCCCCGGGAAGTATTCGATTTCTATCACGGCCGTTTCCTAGAATTATTTCAGAAGCTTGGTCTAAGCTACGACCTATTTACTCACACCGATACGGAAAACCACCATCGAGTCTCCCAAGATATATTTTTAACCTTGTTAGAAAACGGATACTTGTACCGGAAAGTAACGGCTCAAATGTACTCCCCAAAAACTAGTAAGTTCCTTCCCGACCGTTACGTAGAAGGAACTTGCCCGGTTTGCGGATACGATAGGGCTCGTGGCGACCAATGTGATAATTGCAATACGTTGTTTGAGAGTGCTAGCGAATTGATTGATCCTCACAGCAAGGTCGACGATAGCGCCCTGGAACTCCGGGAAACAGAACATTATTACCTGGACTTGGCCCAGCTAGCAGATGATGGGATAGCCGATTGGATAGCTGATGACAAGGAACATTGGCGGCCACAGGTTATCAACTTTGCCCGAAATCTGACGTTAAAAGAAGGTTTGCGCGGCCGGGCTGTGACCCGCGATATGGATTGGGGCATCCCGGTACCAGTGGAGGGCTGGGATGATAAGGTTCTCTACGTTTGGTTTGAGGCTGTTATTGGCTATCTTTCGGCGTCAATTGAGTGGTCCAAAAACCAGGATCGACCTCAAGACTGGAAGAATTGGTGGTACGACCTCGATGCACGAAGTTATTATTTCGTAGGCAAAGATAACATCCCGTTTCACGCCATTATCTGGCCGGCAGAGTTGTTTGGCGTTCGTCGCTTGTATGAAGATGACGAGACCAATAAACTCAACTTGCCTTATGACGTACCCGCTAATGAATTTATGAACATGGAAGGGCGAAAGATTAGCGGAAGTCATAACTGGGGCGTGTGGATGTTGGATGCTTTGGAGCGATACGATCCAGATCCCTTACGTTACTATCTAACTGTTAATATGCCCGAGACCAGGGACAGCGATTGGACGTGGGAAGGTTTTGTCGAACGAAATAACGGCGAATTGGTCGCAAACTGGGGTAACCTGGTCAATCGTGTCTTGAATATGACTCGTCGGTACTTTGACGGTCAAGTACCAGATCCGGGGCTATTGAATGAGCGTGATCAGACATTATTGTCTGCAGTTGACCAAGGTTTTGATGAAATCGGCCGGCTATATGACGCCTGCAAGTTTCGGGCTGCATTACAGGAAACTCTGGCTCTGGCCACCAAGGTGAACCAATATCTCGAGGAGACAAGCCCCTGGCTAACAGTAAAATCGGACCCACAAACAACTGCCCGTTCGCTATACACGGCCATACAGGCCATTAATGGATTAAAAATTCTGTTCGCTCCTGTTTTGCCTTTCACTTGCCAGGGTTTGCACGAAATGTTAGGTGAAAATGGCCAACTATTTGGCCGGCCGGTAATAAAGGAATATAAGGAAAATACTCGTGATCACGTCGCTCTAACATATGATGGCTCTGAAGCAATAGGTCAATGGGAGCGGACTGAAATACCTGTTGGCCGAAAATTACCAAAGCCCAGCCCACTATTTCGAAAATTAGATCCGTCTGTGGCCGATGAGGAGTTAGCTCGGCTGGGAGTTGACTGATAGTCATGGAAGCATGCGACGATATGTCCCCTTGACTTTGCTGGTGTTGGCCTACTTTTTGGTTAGTGGTTTATATGCCATTTTCACCCCTGATTGGCAAGCACCAGATGAACCAGCGCACTATAATTATGTTCGTCAATTAGAATCTGGCCAATTTCCGGTCATCGAGCCGGGTGATTACGATCAAGAATACCAGAGCCTGGTTATTTCCTCCAAGTTCGATCCCCAATTTTCAGTCGAATCATTTGAATACGAAGATTACCAACCGCCCCTTTACTATTTTCTACAAACTCCAATATTCTCACTTTCTGGTGGCTCACTGCGATTGATGCGCATGCTTTCGGTAATACTCGGTGCCGGAGTTGTAATTCTTACTTATTTCATCGCGAATCGGCTTTTTCAGGGTAAAGTATGGCTGGCTTTGACGGCGGCCGTGTTTGTTGCCTTCTTACCCCAGCATGTAGCCATGTTGGCCGCCGTCAATAACGACAGCCTGGCCGAGTTGATCATTGCTGCCATTTTGTTTGTGTTGCTGGGGCTTGTCATCGGTGCGAAGAATAACCATCCATTCCGGTATCCAATTTCCAAACGCCGAGGAACCATTCAAGGATCAATAAAACAAGACCGGGAGCTCATTGTTCTCGGCTTCTTATTAGGCTTAGGCTTTTTAACTAAGGTTACTGTCTATATATTGATTCCAATTATTGGAGTTGCCCTCCTATGGATAAATTGGAACAACTGGCGAAAACTATTCCGATCTTTCCTGTTTGTATTTGGGATCGCCGGGTTGGTGGGCTTAGCCTGGTGGGTGCGAAACCTAATTGTCTATGGGGGGATAGATATATTGGGGACCAAAGCCCATAATGCTATCGTCGTCGGGCAACCACGCACGGTGGAGTGGATTGCCGAACGCGGGTTTGGAGCGACCTTCATGGCTTTTATCCAAACGACCTTTCAGAGCTTCTGGGGTCAATTTGGTTGGATGGGTGTGGTCATGCCGGCCTGGGTATATACGTCATTATTTTTGTTTACATTACTAACGGTAATTGGTTTTTTCTGGGCCCTTTTACGGCGAAGAACTCAATGGTCAATAGATGGTAGCCCTCAGGACCTTTGGGAAAGCACATTATCGATGGCTCCAGTGCTCATATTAACAGGGACATTCGTTATNNGTTTTATTATTCCAGCTTTGTCTAGCTCGTGAACCTGTTGATGATTGGCGGCTGGTAAAAGAGATATTACTCATGATGGTTGGTGTTGACTGTGTATTTAACTTAGATGGCACTATATCGGTTCGCCGGATTAAAGAGAAGGGTGAGTGGACTCCGGTTGAACAGGGGCGGCAGTGGGTTGATGGAGAGGGTCGCCACGTTCTGATTATGATTGGAGGCCTGCCGGCAAGAGAGATTTGGCTGAGATCAGACACATTAACTTGGGAGTTACGGCCGGCTCAAAGTCAGAGAAAAATTTGGGTTTAGTTGTGAAGGGTAGATTCACAAAAATAAACGATTTATTGATCCCTAACATCCTCTTCCGAATTATTTTTGCGCCATAATCTCTTCAACTTTCGATATTTCACCCACTCATAATAGGCCATGTAGGCGCTCAACCTTAATCCATGGGCGCCTTCCTGGTAGCCTTTTAAAGTGGCAAAGCGCCACCAGAATTGACGCAAGGGCTGGCTCAAAGGTGAATGCAACTTTGGATAAACTCCATTATCTTTCAGGATCTGGGCATCAAAATCCGTATATGCTCCTTGTTTGGCATGAAAGTGGCTCGGGTCGCGATAATTGTAGTGAATGAGAGGATTCTTTAAGTAGCCAACATCGCCATCGACGACGGCGACCTCATGCACCGGCCGTTCGTAG
>DOXE01000128.1 GCA_003519205.1 Chloroflexota bacterium | reverse complement strand
GCTTGCGGCAATGTACGCTGCAACTATTACCAGGAACCCATGACCCGGTTAATGATGCACTGCATGGATATCTGGGAATCAGATCCCGATTATTACGCCTACAACTCAATCGGCTACCTGACTACATCCTTCGCCCCTATGCGGGAAGGGTTGGAAGCCGTCCACAAGCGACATCAAGAGCTGGGATGCCCTTCCACGCTGGTGGTTGGTGAAAAAGAAGTCAAAAATTATATGGGCAACATCTTCTACGATTGGCAGGCGGAAAAGCTGGAGGTGTTATTGCACGAACATCGTGGTGGGCATGCCTGGAGCCGCCAGGCGATCCATGGTTTAGCCATTAAAGCAGAGCGAGAAGATGTGCAGCTGCTCGTTGGCCCAGAAGTAACCGGCTTTCAGTTCAACAGTGGTGGGGAGGTAACCGTTGTAGAGACAGACATGGGCAACGTGGAAGCTGGTCATGTGATCGTCGCTGTTGGCCCCTGGATTAAAAAGCTTTGGGGCCTATTGGAGCTTCCGCTAGAAGTACCTGATCCCTATAACACGGGACAGAGGACCGAATTATGGCGTTTCCTCGCCTTACAAGAGGGCGAGATCGAGGTTAATCCCTATATCCACATTACCGACGACGGCAGCCGACCACCTTTGATTCACGTCGATAGCGACGTGCCCTTATATGGCGAAGATGGCCGGCTGGTATGGGATGAACCCTGGGGTATCTACGTTAAACGTGACAAGCATTCAGTACAGGGTGGGGCCGTACCTCTTGACGTTGGCTCTGATATCGACGTCGATCCATATGGCACTCGCAGTCCTTACTACTGTGTTGACGATAAGTTTTATGATCTGTGGGTGGCCTCATTAGCCCACTGCATGAAACGGTACGAGGGCAAACGCCGGTTTGCCTCCAAAAAGCCATCTGGAGGTGTTGGCGCCTTTTCGGCCGATAATTTTCCCGTATTTGACTTTATGCGCCCGAATGTATACATCATTGCCGACTCGAATCATGGCTTTAAAATGATAGGCGTTGGCGAACAGGTGGCTCGTATCCTTACCGGCAAATCAAGTGAGCTATTGGCACCCTTTGCCTACAGTCGTTTTGAAGAACAAAAGGCGCTGCCGAAGTCGAATGCACCTTTTCCGTGGATGTAGGGCTGAAGAAGAAAAAAATGGGAAATTAAGAAGGGAAACATGAACGAGACCAAGACGGCAGATTTTATTATTATCGGCGGTGGCGTGGTGGGTTGCAGCGTGGCCTACTATTTGGCTAATAACGGGGCTAAAAAAGTTGTTTTGCTTGAGCGTGGGGAAATATGCTCTGGCGGAACGGCCAAATCATGCGCAATCGTCCGCACCCACTACTCAATTGAGGCCAATTTGCTTCACGCGGTAGAGAGCTTGAAGATCTTCACCAATTTTGACGATTACGTGGGAGGTGACGTAGGTTGGCAACGTACCGGATATTTGATCCTCGGCCCGGAAGAGCACCAGGAGCCGATGGAGGCGGTATTCCGTAAACAAAACGCCTATGGGATCGACACGGCCGTCCTGAATGCGGCCGAGGCCCGAAAGTTTCATCCCCTGATACAGGTCGAGGACGTGGATGTGATCGGCTATGATTCGATGGCTGGCTATGCCGACCCACACCTGACTACCACAGCTTACGCTCGGCGAGCCAAGGATTTTGGTGTTGACATAAAAACAGACGCGCCTGTTACCGGCATTCACCTTAACGGCGAAACCAAGACGGTACAGACTACTAATGGTGCCTACGAAAGTCCAGTTGTGATTCTGGCCGCCGGCCCGTGGGCCAATCAACTTGGAAGGATGCTCGGCGTGAGTTTTCCCTACGAGGTCAGCCGGCATAAGGTCATTACCCTAAAGATCGACCAGCCGTACCAACCCGATTGGCCTATCGTTAAAGACCTGACCACGCCCGACAAGATTTACTTCCGTCCAGAAACAGGTGGTGTTGTGCTGGTTGGCACAGGCGATCACGGCGATCCCATCGAAGACCCGGACACCCTTCGTGACCACGTCGACATGGATCATGTCACGCGCATTGATGGGCTCATTTCCAACCGGATGCCAGCCTTCGAAGAAGCGCGATTTATCGCCGGTTGGACCGGACCCTACGATATCACGCCT
This sequence comes from Chloroflexota bacterium, assembly GCA_003519205.1. Lineage (GTDB taxonomy): Bacteria > Chloroflexota > Anaerolineae > Promineifilales > Promineifilaceae > UBA11865. The sequence continues at coordinate 2,983 of DOXE01000128.1, read as the reverse complement.
GATTGGAATCCCTTGGTCGGCCCGGTGCCGGGCTATGAAGGGTTATTCGTGGCCACCGGATTCAGCGGGCACGGCTTCAAGCTGGCTCCCACCATTGGCGAAGGGCTGGCTCAAACCGTTCTTGGCCAGGAGCCCCGCGTGCCGATTGATATATATGATATGGCCCGTTTTGACTCTGGCCAAGAACTTCACGGCGCATATGGCATCGGTTCGATTTCTTAGTTTTTTTAACACCATTTCAAAAAGGCTCTAGCTGAACGACAGTCCAGCGGCCCCCAAATCCGAGGATGGATTACATGACAGATAACATATCAACCTACGTATGGCCCGGACAGACTCATTTTGGTTTTGGGGCGGCTGGGATGGCCGGCCAGGAAGTCCAGGCCCTCCAAGCTAATAGCGTCTTCGTCCTGACCGATCCCGGTATCATTTCGGCTCAATTGCTTGAACCGGTCACCAGCTCCCTGGAGGCTGCCAAGTTAATTTACATAATCTATGATGAGGTACCAGCCAACCCTGATATCGCCTCGGTAGACGCGGCTACAGCGGCCTTCCGTGATAGTGGAGCCGACGTGATCGTAGCCGTCGGCGGCGGCAGCGTGCTGGATGCAGCCAAGGGTGTGCGGCTGGCGGCCGGCGGCCCACTCAACGCCAGCGTCAGCGAATATGCCCCGGTAATGGGTGACAAAGTGCGGCCGACGCCCTCCCCCAATGATATGCCGCCTATGATCGCCATCCCCACCACGGCCGGAACTGGGGCAGAAGTCACGCCTTGGGGTGTGCTCACCGATCTGAAGCGCAAACTCAAATTCGGCATCGGTGGCCCTTATCTCGTGCCTAACGTGGCCTTGGTCGACCCGGAATTGACACTAACACTACCACCTGGGTTAACTGCTGCAACTGGTTTGGATGCTCTTTCCCACTGTATAGAGGCTTATGTCTCCACCAATCAAAATCCGGCTTTGGATCCCATGATCTTATATGGGGTTGAGCTTATTGGCCGTAGCCTCCGGCTAACCGTCGCCCAACCGTCCAATCAAGCGGCTCGTCGAGACATGATGCTGGCTTCGATGATCGCTGGCGTGGGCATTAGCTCCAAGTGGCTAGGCGCCTGTCACTCCCTGGCCCACCAATTATCCACCTTCGCCAATGTACAACATGGCGTAGCTATCGCCCTGATGCTGCCCCACCAGATGGCCTTCAGCCTACCCGGAGCCCTGGAACGTTATGGGGATGTCGGTGCAGCGCTTGCTGGTCTGGAACGTTGGGAGTTGCCGGAAGCCGGTCTCGGCCGGAGAGCAAAGGCGGAACGAGCGGTGAACGCCGTGCGCGAGCTCGTTAATGACGTTGGTTTACCATCCCGCCTACGCGATGCAGGCGTGACCGTGGAGATGATCCCATCCATGGCCAGGAACGCCTACCAGCTTGACGGGAACTGGCCCACCAATCCCCGGCTGGTTGACGAGTCTGATTTTGAAAATCTCTACCAACAGGCATTTTAGTGGTGAATTTCTTAAGCAACAACACCTCTGAGAAAGCTCCAGCCGGATGAAGCAGCAGCTTACCAACCAGGTTTATAAAGGTTTGCGCTTGCGATTGAATGATACCGGCATCGGCTTTGCCGGCGTAGACGGCGTTTGGTGGCGACCGGCTTGCGAACCTTTTCCCCTTTCAAAAAATATAGCCCAACAACTCGAAGAGATCGGGCCGGCGCTCCTCACCTTTATCGATGCTGTTGTCGATCTATACCGGAATGGGTCAAGCCAGCGGTTAAATAGATTGCTGGAATACAAGGTGCCCGATCACATCCCACACCTAGTGGCCGACGGTCTTATTGAGTTGTTGCGTCCCGACTTCCAGCTTTGCCCGGTGGCCGTGGATAATTCATCATTCCGGCTAATGATAACAGAATTGGAGATTTGTCCTTCAGCCCATGGTTTCGCCCATGCCATGCAATCGGCCTACTATCTGGCGACTGATCTGTCTGAGGGTTTCGCCCGCTATCTGGACGGTCGCCCCTTTTTATTTGCCGGAACCCAAGCCTGGAGCGAATTTATCTTTGAACAATTAGCCTTTTGCCGGGCTCTCAAAGAGGCTGGCGCCACCGGCCGGGTGCTCTACGACTTGCCTCTGGCCACGCTGGCCGAAGAAGTCCGCCAGGGAAAGCGCTGGCAACCACCCCTCTTTGGTATACCTTACAAACCCCGGGATTGGAATGACGATGTTATTGGCCGGGTGCGAAACCATGACCTGGAGCAATTCATGTGGCCTGGCGATGATGACTGGCCCCCGGATATTGGCGACGCCGTCGCCTTTCGTTTTGGCTACTTCGATTGTTTCTCAACCGCCAGGCTTCGATATTTTCGCCAATGGCAACAAAAAGGAGCCAAATTGCTTAATCCCACCATCTTTTTTCTGGAGAACAAGGCTATGATGGCTGCTTTAGATTTACCAGAGGTCCGCCAACAACTGGACGAGACCACCCTGGCCGTGTTAGAAGGCTGCTTGCCAAAAACAATCCTGCTAAATGGGAATAGTTTAAACAGGATATTGGACGAGAAGGATGACTGGGTTGTTAAATTCGCCGCTTATGATGGCGGCAACCAGGCCTGGGGCGGCCGGAGCCTGGAAATAGGCCACCAACACACCAGCGATAGCTGGCGCAAGGTGTTGGAAGGATATTTNNAGGGATGAGCCATCGTCCACCTCTTCGTCCTGCCGGACGATAGCCTGCGGATCGCATATCACCGTGTCAGAGGGCAAAGCAGGCGTTTCCGAGGGTTTAAATGCAGTCCAAGCACCAATCGTTTTTGTTTAATTTGAAACCCACTGGACCATTAAAATAGCCCAAAAAGGCAGTAGGTTTAATGATTTTCAAAAGGTGGATGGTATGAAACGAGAGAAACGCTCAAGACGACACGAGCGGCCTAAGGCAAATTATTTGCCGCCGGGTCTGGAGGGAGGGCAGTACAAACCATTGGCC
>DOXE01000508.1 GCA_003519205.1 Chloroflexota bacterium | reverse complement strand
AGGTAGATTGCGTTCTCTTGACCGCTGCCTGACCCGAGTGTGCGGCTAACGTGCCCGTGCTGGCACGAATATTTGAAATGGCCGGCATGTCGACGATCCTGGTCACCAATATGCCATTTTGGGCGGGGAAGATCGGCGTTCCAAGAACCCTAGCTGTGGAATTCCCCTTTGGCCATATCTTAGGCCAACCTCATGATAGGCAACAGCAGATGAGAGTCCTCAGACGGGCGCTGGAAGTGCTGGAAGAGGCAACGGTACCGGGAACCATCGTCCATTTTCAAGAAAGGTGGCCCATACCCCTTGAAGAAGCGCTAAAGGATTGCCATCCGGAGATGCCGCCGCCAATTGCGGCTCATATGGGGCGGCACATTGGCAGTTTCATCCGTGGTTTGCGACGAGCCAGCAAGCAGGCGCAGAAAGACTAAATAGTTTCTATAACGATTCACCGCAGGGTCGTTGAGGGCGCAGAGGATTTCAAGGGTGAGCGACAGTAACTATTGAGGTTGATCAAGTCTATAGGTGGTTCCCGAGATAGGCATTATTTCACCTTCTACAAATTAAAGTGTATATTTGCTTGACATTACAAGTATTGGTACGATCAAATAATGTAATACTTTGAAACATTGATGGGGTAACTGTATGATTCTAGTAACTGTTTCACCCAAATTTCAGATTGTCATTCCCAAGGCTGTACGGGAAGCCTTGAACATTCAGCCCGGACAAAAGGTGCAGGTTATCCAATACCAGAACCGCATCGAATTGATCCCCATTAGACCGATGAAAGCTGCGCGGGGCTTTTTAAAAGGCATCGATCCTTCAGTTGTACGAGAGGATGACAGGGTATGAATATCGTGGACTCTTCTGGCTGGTTGGAGTACTTCGCCGATGCACCCAATGCTGATTTCTTCACCTCGCCAATAGAAAATGTTGAAGAATTATTGGTACCAACTATCAGCCTTTATGAGGTATTCAAGCGTGTCTTGCAACAAACGGGAGAAAATAAAGCCTTGGAAGCCGTAGCCATCATGATGCAGGGGAAGGTAGTTGAGTTGGATAGCACAATCGCAATTGATGCTGCCATGATATCACATGACTTAAAGATCCCGATGGCCGATAGCATCATGTTAGCGACAGCACGAATGCATCAAGCTATTCTGTGGTCACAAGATTCCGATTTTGCAACCACACCGGATGTGAAATATATCAAGAAATGATGAACGGGAAGAATTAACCATGCGATCTGCGCATCACTTTAGGGTCCGGTATAGAGTCTCTTTCCAAAGGGGAATATCAATCTGCCAACAGACCTCGACGTTGACCTCTTTACCAGTGACGCCAAGCTGGTCAACCACGGTCATACCCCGGGTTAATTCATCACAAGAAATGTCCACGTAGTGGAGACTGCGCTCGGTGCAAACGGCTGGATCGAGGGCGATGGCTACCGTAATTGGGTCGGGAAAGGGAAGCCCAGGCTCGCCAAACAGCTCCTGATTAGCTCTGGTAGCATTCCTGTTACAGTCGATGGTGAAACGGGCCAGTTCGGTATCAAATCCGTAGACCATCTCCCGTTCGTCGTCGTCCAGATTGGCTTCGCCACGACAATGTTCCCAGCCCACCATCAAAACCTTCATGCCTGAATGGAAGACGATCTTGGCCGCTTCGGGATCGCACCAGATATTGAATTCGGCCGCCGGGGTGACATTACCCACAGTACAGGCATTACCACCCATCACATAACACTCCTTGACCCAGTGAGCCAGTTGTGGTTCGCGTAACAAGGCTAGAGCGATATTGGTTAGCGGACCCAGGGTGATCAGGCTGATCTCCCCTGGCGCCTGGCCAAAGCGGCGGATGAGTTCGTCCACGGCATGTCCCTCAGCCGGTGGACTTTTGGGTGCTTGGTAACCCATATCACCCATCCCATCGGAGCCATGAAACCAATGGGCAAAGGTGGGTTCTCTAAGCAAGCCTTTGGCAGCGCCTTCATAGACGGGGGTGCTCTGCCTACAGAGCTCGACNNGAGGCGGTGTCGGTGTCGATGATAAAGCGTTGCGTCTTCATATAAATTTTCCTTTTGTATCGGACAAGATTAACAAGATGCCATGATTTAGATTAACCCTTGCGAAGGACAGTGATCCAACTGAACTGGGTGTGGTGCTACACAGGGATTGATGTCCTCTACGAGCTATACCATGATATCATTTAAGATGGTGTTAACCTGGGAATGGAGGCATTAAAGAATCCTGGAATAACAGCCAGTCTATTTTACTTAGGTATGGGGTTAAGGTCTATACCAGACATGTGCGAGCGGTGGCGTATTTAAAATAATGTTACACCAGGGTTGTAGGTAAACTCCAAAAAGTATTAATACAAAAATGGCGCTCAATGTTGGAGTTTACTCGAGTGAAACCGGGCTTCCGCCTCGATATTAATTTCAATAACTTAACCGGTTTCACCTACAATGCGAATGTGAGATAAACTTGTTTCATCTATTCAGGAGATAGTCCATGTTACCGCGAGTGATTATTCATAATGGCGTTAGTGTTGACGGCCGGATGGACTGGTTCGACGGCGATCTGGGCCTTTATTATGGCCTGGCTGCGCAACTGGAGGCAGAAGCCATCTTGTCAGGAAGCCAGACGATGCTCGCCGGGCTGGATGCAGCCATCGAGGAAATGGCTGCGATGGAACCATCCCAATCGCCACAAGAGGATACCGAAGATGAACGAGGAGTGATGGTTGTGGTGGATAGCCAGGGCCAGTTGGGGAAGCTCCACCATCTAAAAGTAACGCCATATTGGCGCGACACCATCGTCTTGTGTTCGATGGCCACTCCGGCCGAATATCTGAATTACCTGGGCCAGCATCGATTCGACTTCATCCAAGTGGGCGAGCAGAAAGTTGACCTCCGGGCGGCTTTAGCGAAGTTAAAGGAGGATTATGGGATCAACGTCATTCGAGTCGATAGCGGCGGCGTCCTCAATGGCGTCTTGCTAAGAGAAGGATTGGTCGACGAGGTGAGCTTGATGATCACGCCGACGCTGGTGGGAGGGGAGACGCCTCGCTCATTTTTCGTAGGGCCTGACTTGTCATCGGCCGAGGATGTGATTTCTTTGCGGCTCATTCATGTCGAAGAAGTTGGGGGTGGATATGTGTGGCAACGATATGATGTTATCAAGTGAACGACGATCATGCCC
>DOXE01000170.1 GCA_003519205.1 Chloroflexota bacterium | reverse complement strand
AAGCCAGACGCACAGAAAACTGCGGAAAAATCCCTGTCACGTACTCGCAAAACCCGGGAAAAACAAGAGGATATACTAAATCGAACCCTTAAGTTAAGTCATGAAACTTCAGATGAGCCAGCTCCGGCAAATTAAGGGTTCAGTTTCTGAATAAAAGCTCTATGTGAATTACGCCCAATTTGTTGAGATATCTGCCGATGTCGTCCAGCAAAATCTCTTTTCTAAAAGACAGTCACTGGCCAATCCACCATAATCGCCGACAGATATTCGCCTTCCTCAACGGAAAATATTCCCTCCGGAACGATTACCAATGCATTAGCTTTTACAAGGGTGCTTAGCATGTGAGAGCCTTGCCCCCCGGTAGTGGTTGCCAAATATCCATCGTCTTCACGATGAACTGAAGCCCGGATATAGCTCTCCCTTCCATCAGATTGAATCGAATCAACCATCTTGACGGTTATTTGCGGCCGATCCAGTTTTTTATGCCCAGCCATCTTTAATAATGCTGGACGGGCAAAGCGCTCAAATGATACTAAGGCCGAAACGGGATTGCCCGGTAGTCCTAGATACGGCACATCTTTATAATAAGCAAAGGTCAAAGGCTTGCCTGGTCGCATTCGAACTCGCCAGAACTTAACCTTTCCATCCTGCTCCAAAACTGATTTAACTACATCATAGGCGCCAACAGAGACGCCGGCCGAACTTACGAACAAATCAACCCCGAGTTCTAATCCTTTTTGAAGTCGCTCGCGAACGGATCGTTCACTATCTCTGGCCACTCCAAGCATCACCGGTTGGGCGTTAACCAACGCCACCTGAGCGGCTTGAGTTAGACTATTGCTGTTGCGAATCTTGCCTGGGCGCAATGGTTCCCCAATATCGATCAACTCATCGCCAGTAGAGAGGATTCCTACCTTCGGACGTCGATAGACAGCGATCTGGCTATGACCCAGGGATGCCAGCAAACCGATCTCCTGGGGTCTGATCACCTGTCCTATTGAGAGTACTAAAGATCCGGCTCGAATATCCTCGCCCGACATTCGNNGACCGCATCGGCACCTGTTGGTAGGGGTGCACCTGTCGTAATACGTGCGGCCGTCCCGGATTCGATGATAGTATTAGAAACACTGCCAGCAGCGATGTCGTCCGAAACCTGTAATAAGACCGGTCGGTCGGATCGCACCTCATTCAAATCAGCCGCCACAACAGCATAGCCATCCATCGACGAATTGGAAAAGGGAGGAAGGTCATCTTCGGCATGAACGGGATATGCTAAAACCCGATAAAGGGCATCAAGCAATGGAACATATTCAAGGTCTAAGACTTCAACNNAGATCCGGCTGAAATCTGAAGTAACCTCCTCTACGTGGGATCGGTTAACGCCAGCGGCAAACCTGTGATCTTTCCACTTCTTTCGAATTGATTTGAGCTTTACATCGGCGATATTTTTGGAGGGTCTGACGAGAGCTGTTGCGATGATAAGGCCGGTGATTTCATCGCAGGCTAACAAAGCAAAATCTACAGCCTTTTCACGCATTACACCTGTGCCTTCAGTGTAATGCGAGAGAACGATCCGGATGGTTTCCTCATCCCAACCCCGTTCCCTTAAGATCTTAGCCCCTTCAATTGGATGCTTTTCTAAATCAGGATGTATCTCCCAGTCAAAATCGTGGATAAGACCAACAGTTTCCCATTCCGCTGCATCCTCACCCAATTCTCGTGCATAGAAGCCCATGGCAGAAGATACAGACCGCATATGCCGTCTCAAGCCAGGATCTTTGACGTATTCACACACAAGTTTCCAAGCATCTTCCCGTCGATCAGACAAAAGATTTGGCCTCCAGTCGAAAATCTATTTATAACCGCTGTTTTTCGTTAAGAATTGTTCTGTTCAGGCTTGTTATTTGAAGCACCACAGTCGCATCCGCCGCCCTCATGCTTGGAACAACCAGAAGCAGCCTTGTTCTCAAAAGCTTCTAGTTCATCCATAGGTTCAAATTCGTGACGGAACACCTCGTGGTACTCCCCTGCAACGTCTACAATGACAGAATCCCTCAAGACGCGAATATCCGTCACTTTTCCTTCGCCGTATGGAGTACCAATACGCTTGCCTATCTTTGGTAGTTTTTTCTTGGCTTGTACATATTGTTCGTACTCATATACCAAACAACACCTCAACCGGCCGCACATGCCGGTGATCTCTTGGGGACTAAGTGAGATGCCCTGCGCTTTAGCCATTCTGATTGAAACTGGGCTGAACTCCGTCAAAAAAGTGGAACAGCAGCGAGGTTGGCCACATGCACCATGACCCCCAAGGATCTTTGCCACATCCCTTGGGCCGATCATCAGCATCTCAACACGGGAACGAAAGGCCTTGCGAAGTGCCTTGTGCAACGGTCGGATGTCCAATTTTTTATCTTCGGCAGCATACATAAAGGTGAGCCAACTACCATCGAAGCTGTATTCAGCCTTAACGAATTTAGCATCCAAGGTGCCTAAATGAGCGGCCTCTTCACGACAGGTGATGAGAGCCTCCAATTCTTTTTGCTCCCAAAATTGCTTCATCACTAAATCTCGCGGCGTCGCTATACGTTCTACTGTCTTGATTCCCCTGCGGCGATCGATCTGCTTCTCATCGATGTAGGTAATTACCTGTCCGAGCTGACGCCCGCGCTTCGTTTCCACGATGACGTGATCACCTGGTTCGACACCGTTTGCATTTTGATTCAGACGAAAATGGTATAATTTACCAAGCTTCTGAAATCTAACCCCTACTACATCTGTCATCAGCTAGCTCCACGAACAAGCCTAATTGATTCAGGCATTGTACTAATTCCAAATTTATCCTCTTATTCTGCGTTTTTGTATTTAAGCATATTTGTCCCCACAAAACAAAGACCGACCCGTTAAGGCCGGTCCGTTTTCTATTTCGCCGATACCTAAATTTGAATATGTGCTATTTTTTAGAACTGCCAGCTTTTTCGGTCTTTCAGATAATCATCCTACCATTTGAATAGGTATCATTTTAGACTGAAGTGACAACGTTATCACACTAACTCGAGCGGCGACGAGCGGGGTGATTTCGGCAAAGGCCTGGCCGGCTGGTGATGCGGGATTAATTACCACAATTGGCTCACCGGAATCCCCGCCAATGCGAACCTGAGCATCCAACGGAATTGACCCCAGGTATTCTACTCCTTGCTGTAAAGCTAATTCTTCTCCCCCACCTTCTCCAAAGAATTCGCCACTCATGTTCTCGATGACACCGATAATGGGTACCTCAAGTTTTTCAAACATTTTCAAACCCCTGAGGGCGTCCGCAGCAGCAACCTGCATCGGTTGGGTAACAATGATAGCACCAGACAAAGGAATGGATTGTGCGAGTGATAGTTGAGCGTCGCCAGTACCGGGAGGTAAATCGATGATCAGATAATCTAATTCACCCCAATCGACATCCGTTAGAAGTTGCCGGATGGCAGTATGAAGCATCGGACCACGCCAAACAAGTGGCTGATCTGGCTTCACCAAAAAAGCCATGGACATAAATTTAACCCCGAATTTCTCAGCCGGCACCATCTTGCGGTTTCGGGGTGGCGGCATCTTATCTTCGCCCATCATCATTGGGATGTTTGGCCCTAAGATGTCAGCATCAAGCAAACCAACCATTGCGCCTGACCGACTCAACTCGATCGCAAGATTGACAGCAATGGTCGTTTTACCCACGCCCCCTTTTCCACTACTAATGGCGATTGTATTGCGAAAGTTCGTCCCAACTTGTTGGCGTATTCGTTGATCTGAAGGGACTCTTGAATCCCAATTGATGGACACCTGACCTATCCCCTTTACATCAGCCAGGGCGTTTCGAGCGTCACGCTCCATTTTGCCTTTTAGAGGGCAAGCTGGTGTGGTCAGCATGATCGTAAAACTCACCCTGTCACCATCGATGACCACATCCTGGATCATATTCAAAGTCACCAGGTCCCGGTGCAGCTCAGGTTCCTGGACCGTACCAAGAGCAGCAAGTATNNTCTAACGATATTAAGTCACGATGTAATTCTGGCTCAATTACATTACTCAATGCATCGCGAATGGCTGCTTCAGTAACTGTCATTTCTCTTCCTAAATGAGTGGTTAACCTTCTCCACGATAATAGAGTTGTTTCGCCTGCGTCTCGCTTAAGGTAGGAGAGGGTGAATCTTCTTCGTCTTTGCCTTTGCGTTTACCCTTTGATGCCTTGGCTAACTCTCGGGCTGCTTCCTCGGCTTCTGCTTTCTTCGTGGCGATTTCACGCCAATAACTAATGGGTTTGCTAAGCCGTTCTTTATCATGGATATGGGCCGTCGTACGGTTGTACCCGGNNAGTTTACCTCGAACAATCCAGATGCATTGTGGTGGGCAAACTTTTGCACAAATACCACAAGAAGTGCACCAATCATGGGGCCAGGTTTCGCCTGGTTGTGGATCATCTGTTACTAAAAATGGGATAAAGCGAAATCGTTCAGGCACAGCCAACTTCTCTTCAGGATAAAAAACTGTAATAGCCCCTCTACCCTTAAGACTTTGCCGGACACTGAGTGCTTCGTCATTGTAGTAACGCCCACCTCTGGCCAACCAGTGAATATCATCCAAATAGGTTGCCACGAAGTGTTTCATGGTTACCGCCAACCCCTTAACGAGTCCTGCTCCGTACATATTTTCTCCTAGTAAAATCAGGTATCGTTTACTGCGGGTTAAAACTCATTATCTACGCATATCGCCACCGGCCGCATCAGGATTACCTATCAACTTCTCCTAGCACGATATCAATGCTGCCTAAAACGGCAACAATATCGGCTACCTTATATCCTTTCAACATATGTCCCAATGGTGTTAAATTAATGAAGGACGGCGCTCGTACATGATATCGATCTGGGTTGGAGGCACGGGACTTTGCCGTCACATAGAAGCCTAGCTCGCCTTTTGGGTTTTCTACGCGGCCGTAGGCATCTCCTCCCTTGACCCGGATAGCATATTGGGGCTTGCCAGAAATAATCGGTGCTCCTTCTGTTTCCTTTAGCATGGGCAATACTTGGCGCAAAATCCGTAGACTTTGCCACATCTCGTCGATCCTAATCACATAGCGATCGTAAATGTCGCCGTTATATCGAACGGCCGTATCAAAATCNNGGGCCGGCCGTACTGTAAGCAATTGCGTCCTCTGGTGTAAGTACACCAACACCTATACAACGGGTGCGTACGATTTCATTATTTGTAATATAGGTGTCTAGCTGCTCCAAGGCCTTGGGCAATCTTTCATGGATTAACTCTTGCAAAAATTCCATTGTTGGTTGATCGCGCACCATTTCTGGAAGGTCATAAGCCAGACCGCCAAATCTCATATAGTTACACATCATACGCGAACCAGCAGTGGCCTCGAAGAAATCTAGGACAAGCTCGCGCTCGATATATAGATACAACATCGGTGTCTGTAATGCTCCCAGGTCGTTAAGTAAAAATCCAAGCGCCCAGGCATGGTTTACAAATCGGGTAAGTTCCACCATGAGGATGCGTATCCACTCAGCCCTTTCTGGGACCGTAGCATCTAATAACTTTTCGACAGCGAGAACATAACCATGATTATTCGACATGGAACATAAATAATCGAGACGATCAGTATAGGGGATATTCATGATAAAAGAATTTCGTTCCCCAATTTTCTCGTGATTGCGGTGTAAATATCCCATCACCGGTTTCAGCTCAACAACTGTTTCGCCATCCAGTGTCACTACCATCCTGAATACACCATGAGTTGATGGGTGCTGTGGTCCTAAATTGACGGTCACCTTGTCGGTTTTCAGTCCGGGTGTAGCATCACGAGTTACTGTTACGCCAGCATATAGTTCCGTATCGACTTCAAATTCTACACCGTCAGGCAACCAACCTGAAGGATATTGGACATTCTTACCGAAAGGATTGTGTTCTTCGGCTCTTGAGACATTTCCTCCAGGCCAGCGGCTTCCGAATGGTTTTTCTTCGGATTCAAAGAAAGGCTCTTTCCAATCCTTGCGCATTGGATGCCCTTCGAATCCCTCCCACATCAAAATTCTTCTGAGATCAGGGTGGCCTTCAAATCGAATTCCAAATAAATCCCAGATCTCCCTTTCCTGAAAATCTGCGCCAGGCCAGACTGGAACCAACGTTGGGACGACTGGATCATCCCGGTCTACCTGTACCTTTAGAACAATTGCACCACCACCTTTTTGTATGCTGTACGTGTGATAGACCACCTCCATCTGGTTGTCTTCGATCAGATCAACACCGGTCACGCTCGATAAATAGTTAAAGCCTAAATCATCACGCAGATACTCGGCTATCTCCACTAATCGTTCAGGCGATACAATTAACCCGGAAAATCGCTCCCTTGAATCAGGAGTTATTTCACCCGGAAATTTTTCATCCAGCGCAACTGTAGCGTCCTCAACTGGATCCATATCATCTGGAACGGGTTGTCCCTCAGAAGTCTCTTGAATCTCTATGGTCGTATCAGTCATTAATCACCCTTTTTCGACAACATAACCTTTAGGCATTACTTGCTTCTGGTATCGCAGCTTCTTCGCTCTCCGGATGAGCTTCATCTATCCTAGATTTTTCTGCCTCTCGCCGAATAATGTCTATCTGGCGTAAATCAACCAGATCTGGACCTAATACAGGAATAGGTACATACTCAGTTGGGTCTTCTTTCCGGTACCATGGCACTGTACGAATCGATTGTTTATCAATCTTTTCCTGCAATGTGATCAGACCATAAATTAACGCTTGGGGCGTGGGTGGGCAGCCCGGAACATAAACATCTACCGGTATCAATTTGTCAACACCATCCAGCACGTTATAACCTTCTTTGAAAGGTCCACCACCATTGGCACAGGCACCCATACTCAACACATATCGCGGTTCAGGCATTTGGTTGTATAAGCGCACAATGGTCGGAATCATCTTTTTTGTGACTGTTCCCGAAACGATCATGAGGTCTGCTTGTCTTGGAGTGGCGCGGAACACTTCCATACCAAACCGAGCCAGATCATATCGGCTAGCCGCAGTACAAATCATTTCGATCGCACAACAAGCCAAGCCAAAACCCATTGGCCATAATGAATTTTTCCTCGACCAATTGTAAATCTTGTCCAGGCTTGTGATAAAGATGTTGTCGGCCGCTTCATCCGGAATATCAATGTCCGATGTCAAGGCCCCTTCAGCAGTAGTCATAAGCTATGTAACTCCTCATACCAGACGACGATTATGTCCAACAATATTCGATCGGTAACGAAATCGGGATCGTCAACAAACCCCGGCAATCTTTCAACCAGGCTTGCCAACTCCTCTAAACCTATTTTTTCTGGGTCGACCTTCGGGTGATTTTCGATCAGCGCCAAAGCAATGGCAAACGCCGAATCCCAGTATAGTGCCGGCCGGTAATCGCTAATCATGCTTTGATTCAAATAGAGGCAGATTCGGCCGCTGGCACTCAGCGTGATAAACGCTTTTTTGGCGAGCAAGCCACGCCTATAATACATCATTGTCTATCTATGGTCGAATGTCTTATGACAAATTTCACAATGAATATAACTAAATAATATCAAAATTATGATAAATAAATCCAGCTCTTCTAATTCAAGTATTAGGATTCTTATTATCTCACCCTACCATGGTGGCAGCCACCAGGCATGGGCTGAAGGCTACCTGCAGTTTAGCCAGCATGATGTGCAAATACTGACCCTTCCGGCTCGGTTCTGGAAATGGCGAATGCATGGCGGTAGCGTAACCTTGGCAAACAAGTTCCTGGATAAGAAATACAATGACCAAATAAGGCTTCTTACCGGTCTTTCGGACAAAACCTTGCCGGACGTTATTTTCGCTACCGACATGGTCGATCTGACGACTTTCTTGGCTCTAACCCGAACACACACGAGCTCGTTACCCGTAGTCTTATACATGCACGAAAACCAACTGACTTACCCCTTACCGGTAGATGCTGGCACTGGCCCAATGAGGCGACAAAGAGGTGAGCGCGACCACCATTACTCCTTCATCAATTACGCATCAATGTTGGCGGCTGATAGGATCCTCTTTAATTCGCGCCATCATATGAATTCGTTATTCAAGGAATTGTTTAGATTCTTGAAGCAATTTCCGGATTACAATGAGTTAAACACCATTCCGGCACTACGGGGAAAGAGTACGATCTTGCCCGTTGGCATTGATTTTCAGAGATTTGGCGCTGCCAAAGCTGACAAGGAAGGAGACGCTTGGCCCCTAATCCTCTGGAATCAACGTTGGGAATACGATAAGAATCCCGAAATGTTCTTCGAGGCACTTTATCGTATCGCTGAAGAAGGAATTCCTTTTCGCCTCGCCCTTTGTGGCCAGAATTTCCGTCAACGACCAATTGAATTTGAAGAAGCCAGCAACCGTCTTGCAAACCATATAGTTTTCCAGGGATATGCCAATGACCGACAATATGCGCGTCTCTTGTGGGAGGCAACGGTTACTATCTCGACGGCCGAGCACGAATTCTTTGGAATAAGCATCGCAGAAGCGATTTACTGCCGTACCTTCCCGGTTCTTCCTAACCGTTTGAGTTATCCTGAATTGATCCCACCAAACTATCACCAAGATTGCCTGTACAATACTAAGGAAGGGCTATTACGAAGAATTCGAAGAGCGTTAACTCAATCTGCTGAAGTATCAGCGATTACTGACGAATTGGCCAAAAACGTGTGCCAGTTTGATTGGAAAATAATTGCCCCGCGATACGATGAATTCCTTTCAAATATGATCCGTAAATAATCGATTTCCTCTGATATTTTACCCCAATTGGATTGAATTATGACTAGAGTAGCTGTTCCACACATGGCTGTCATGCTATAATTTGGGCGGATCAACTAGTTGACAGTGCAACTAAATCGGTCATGTTGTCTGGAAGGCTACTTTAAAACATCATAGGAGAGATAAGCCAAAAAAGATCCTTATGACACCTTTAGATTATCAAGTCAATGTCCCACAAAAAATATCGCGTATTACAGAGCTGGCTTACAATCTTTGGTGGAGCTGGAATCCGGAAGCGCGAGAATTATTCAAACATCTTGACTACACACTTTGGCGAAGCACGCAGCACAATCCAGTGCAGATGTTACAGGAGATGACATCCGAACAGTTGGAAAACGCAGCCAACGATTCACTGTTTTATAGTCGCTACAATAAGGTATTAATGGCCTTTGATCGTGAGATGAGTGATGGCCACACATGGTACACGAGTAATAATCCATCGGCTACCAATCTACTAGTTGCCTATTTTTCGGCTGAGTTTGGCTTGCACAGTTCATTGCCAATTTATTCTGGCGGTTTAGGTATTCTCTCGGGTGACCATGCAAAAGAAGCAAGTGATCTAGGCATTCCGCTCGTGTGTGTTGGCTTCATGTACCCACAAGGGTACTTTCGACAGCGGATTCCGTCCCACGGTTGGCAAGAGGCCGTGTATGAACAACTGGACATGAACCAGGCCCCTATTGTTCAAGTGACCGATGAAGCAGGTAATGAAATCATGGTTAGTGTTCGCATGGGAGATCGTGACGTATTTGCCCGCCTTTGGCATGTGCAGGTAGGTAGAGTTCCTTTATATATGCTGGATACTGACGTGGACGAAAACGACCCTTGGGATAGAGAACTATCGGCTCGTCTCTATTCAGGAGATAGTGAACACCGGATTCGCCAGGAGATTATGCTAGGTATTGGGGGTGTTCGTGCTCTGCGAGCGTTGGACGTCAATCCCACAGTTTGGCATATGAACGAAGGGCACTCAGCTTTTTTAATACTTGAGTGTATTCGCGAACATGTCGCGGTTGGTAAGGACTTTGAAGAAGCAGCCGCAGCTGTCCGCACTAATTCATTATTTACCACCCATACCCCAGTCGCGGCCGGGCACGATGCATTTCCATTTTACATGGTTGAAAAATACTTCGCTGGCTATTGGGATGAACTCGGCATAACCCGGGATGAGTTCCTTGATTTAGGGCGGCACGAGGAGGAATGGGGAACCAGTTTTAATATGACGGTTCTCGCTCTAAAAATGGCGGGGCAGGTCAATGGTGTAAGTAAACTACATGGTCAAGTATCACGCGCCATGTGGCACAATGTCTGGCCCGAGCGCGATGTCGATGAAGTACCCATAATCCATGTAACCAATGGTATTCACGTGCCGACTTGGATACCGACTGAACTCCACCAGCTTTTTAGCAAATACCTGGGACCTTATTGGGTAAGCCGTCACGACGATCCAGCACTTTGGGAAAGAGTGGAAGAGATACCAGATATCGCTCTCTGGGAAACTCATTTGGAACTTAAGCATAAAATGATGGGTTTTTTCCGAGAACGTGCGCGACAACAATGGGTTGAAGGAACAAATGATCCCACACAAGTCATGACCGGTGGGACTCTATTAGATCCCAACGCGCTGACAATAGGCTTTGCCCGGCGTTTTGCTACTTACAAAAGGGCTTCTCTTATTTTCAGTGATGTTGAACGATTGCGTGAAATGATATTAGATAATCATCGCCCTTTGCAAATTGTTTTCGCGGGAAAAGCCCACCCGGAAGACGATCCCGGAAAATTATTAATCCAAAGTATTTATAATATGGCCAAACACAACCTGCTTGGCGGTCGAGTCGCCTTCATCGAAGATTATGACATGCACATGGCGCGTTACTTGGTTCAAGGCGTGGATGTTTGGTTAAATACCCCAAGAAGACCGCGAGAAGCAAGTGGGACCAGCGGTCAAAAAGCAGCTTTAAATGGCGTACCAAACCTTAGCATCCTTGATGGTTGGTGGGTTGAAGGATATAACGGTGGCAATGGTTGGGCTATCGGATTTGACCGCGAATATAATGATGATGGACAGCAAGATTCCGAGGACGCCGAATCATTTTACAATCTGCTTGAAGAAGAGATTATCCCCTTATATTATCAACGTGATCGAGATGATGTCCCCCGAGGTTGGGTAGCTATCATGCGA
Organism: Chloroflexota bacterium; assembly: GCA_003519205.1. GTDB lineage: Bacteria > Chloroflexota > Anaerolineae > Promineifilales > Promineifilaceae > UBA11865. The sequence continues at coordinate 2,299 of DOXE01000170.1, read as the reverse complement.
GAGTCAATTCGTTCCAACGCACCTCGATTTTGCACACGACGCATGCTGAAGGAATACACACAATTGTATCTCCAGGCTTGTGTAGAGTGCCATTCTGATTGACGACTCCAATCTGGACGAACATATTGAATTATTACAGAATCAGCGAGGAATACAGCAACGGCTGATAAATGTGGCGCCGTTTGATTTATCTTGGGGTCATCTTTCTTTGGTTGCTCGTCATATGCTTTCCAGTCGCATCCTTCGCTTTGGCTACTCGTGGTGAAATAAGTTTTGGCGACAGAGTTCATAGTGGGCTGCGCATTTTTCTCGTTCAGGAAGATGATGCCCAAGGTATAGGTATTGAATGGAGCCGTCGTCTTAGAGTAAATCCTCAGTGCAGCAAAACAGGAGTTCGTTACCTATTTTGGGAAGGTAGAGGATCCGATTTTAGCACCGAATATTGCTTATGTTATAAACAAGAGGAAAATGGTTCTGAAGTAACAAGCATTTGTCAATAAACCACATTTCGCAATTGATTCAAAAAAATTCAACTGTTTTTGTAACACATTAGCAAAAACCGAATTTCGGGTTGAGCTGTGAGTGGACAGGATATGAGGTATTGAGCGGATGTGGTACAATTGTCTCGGAAAAATGCGATGACTGTGCCAGAAGTAGCGCCAGAAAAAATTGAATATATTCCAACACCTATTCAGCAAGAACGGGCTGATTCAATTAGGCGTTTCAATAGGCTATACGTCTATGTACCAATTTCTTTCTTTAGTATTGCAGCAATATTGATAACTGTTTTTCTGTTATATCTAAGCCTTAATCCTCCTACCGAGGAGACGTTGCCAACTATATCTGGAATTGCCGATGCGGTGCTGATTTTGGGTACCATACCGGCGATTATCGTTTGTGGAGTAGTTCCTGCGTTATTTCTCGTCACAACTTATCAAGCTCGAAAACGGGGAATGGCTCCTTTACGCCAATTGCAAACCCTTCTGTGGCGAATGGACAGCGGCGTGGGCATGGTTCGNNCTCGCATATTTTCAGACTTTTTTAAAAAGAATCCCCCACTTATTTAGGCGGAGTTAACTTATGCCCGAATCCAACATTAATTGGAAAACTAAGACCATTATCAGCTCCACGGTATTAGGAGCCGCGAGTGGATTGATCGCTGGTTATCTTTTGAGCCGCGCAGCAGAAGAACGTGGCGACGGCCCTCCAAAAGTCAAAACATCGGATGCGTTACGGCTCGCTGTTGGCATTATTGGCCTCGTAAGGGGTATTGCTGCTCTTGGGAACCCGGACTGAGCATTTCAGGGGATGAAAACCATCGCGCTTGTCGATGACGACCGGTCCAACACTATTTTAATCCGCAAGTTGTTAGAAATGGACGGCTTTGAGGTCGTCGTAAGCCCGGATGCAAAACGCGCCCAAACTGCGGCTTTTGAGGGGATTGATGCCTTCGTTATTGATTGCAACCTTGCTCAAGGGGAGGATGGCATCGATCTTTTGCTGGCGATCCGAAACGGCAAAACGGACGCGAATTCTAACGTTCCGGTCATCATGACCTCTGGGGATGATAGACGTCTACCGGATGCCGAACGGGCTGGAGCCACGCTGTTTCTTATTAAACCATACTCGCCTAGAATACTTTCCGCCCAACTAAGTGAGCTATTGGAGGTAACAGAATAAAGTTGACCAGAAATGGAAAGAGTCGCGGTACGACCGAAAAAAGAGGTCGAGGATGGCGGCGCATGGATTTACACTTACACACACCCGCATCCAGAGATTACCAAGAGCCTCGCGTTTCCTACCTCGATATCCTGAGACAGGCAGAAGCAAGAAATCTCGATATCATTGCCTTCACTGACCACAATACGGTTGCCGGTTTCGCGGCGATGCAGCAACAAATTGAAGAGCTCAAATTATTGGAGCGTCTTGGCCGACTTCAAGCCCACGAGGAACGGCGATTAGTAGAATATCGCCGGATTCTGGATAAAGTTCTAGTGCTGCCTGGTTTCGAATTCACGGCAACATTTGGATTTCATATTTTGGGCATATTCCCACCTGACACCCCATTTACATTCCTTGAGCATCTGTTATTATCCTTGAACATTCCTTTGTCCCAGCTTCAGGCAGGTAGCTCGACGGTCGGGGCCTCGGCCGATGTTCTAACCGTTTATCAATTAATTAATAACGCCGGAGGCCTGGTAATCGCAGCCCATGCCAATTCAGGTAATGGCGTCGTTATGCGAGGATTAGACTTTGGAGGACAAACAAAGATAGCTTACACACAAGATCCGAATTTGCA
>DOXE01000344.1 GCA_003519205.1 Chloroflexota bacterium | reverse complement strand
TTACCGGCTCGTCGACCGAAGACAACCAGATCCACCAGCGAATTTGTGCCTAGCCGGTTAGCCCCATGGACGGAAACACAGGCCACTTCGCCGGCTGCATACAGTCCAGGCAAGACTCTGTTTTCAGCATCGATGACTACTTGTCCATCGGCGTCGGTGGGAATACCACCCATGGCGTAGTGAGCGGTTGGTTGGACAGGCATGGGTTCTTTTACCGGATCGACGCCTAAGTATGTCCGAGTGAAGTCGGCAATATCTGGCAATTTCTCCTCAATATATGCTGCATCGATTCGCCTGTCTTCACCAGCCTGTTCGTAGTAATAATTGACGGTTTCCGGCCGTACATCGAGATGAACGTAGTTTTTACCGNNAGTGGCACGCCCCGGCGCAAACAGATTGCAGCACCATCACCGGTCAATGAGTGGGCGTTGGACGTTACCTCCCAACAACGTCCCCAACCACCGGTGGCAAAAAGCACGGCCTTGGAGTGAAACACGTGAAATTCGCCGGTGGCAATTGAAATAGCGACAACTCCTCGCACGGTATCATTGACCCGAATCAAATCTACGACATGATATTCGTCAAAAAAGTTGACCTCGTTTTTGATGCATTGTTGATATAGCGTCTGCAAGATCATATGGCCCGTGCGATCGGCCGCATGACAGGCGCGCATCACGGGCTTTCCAGTTTCATTGTTAGTATGTCCGCCAAATCGGCGTTGCGATATTTTTCCTTCGGCCGTCCTATCAAAAGGCAAACCCATGTGTTCGAGTTCGATTACTGTCTCGATTGCCTCTTTGCAAAGGATATCCACTGAATCCTGGTCCGCCAGGTAATCAGACCCCTTCACTGTATCATAGGCATGCCATTCCCAGCGATCTTCTTCCAGGTTACCTAAAGCGGCACCGATACCGCCTTGGGCTGTCCCAGTATGAGATCGGGTAGGGTAAAGCTTAGAGATAACGGCCACATCGGCCGAGCGGCTGGCGTAGAGGGCGGCCATCAATCCAGCGCCACCTGCGCCGACGATGACGGCATCAAATGTATGAGTTTGGATGTTGTTGGTCATAGCGATTCTTTTGTCGATTGTTGCTCTGTTAATAAAAAAGGTGCTTTTGGCGATTTGGACGGTTACTAATCTCCGTCGCTAATCGATCAATTTATGGTGGCCATAACGGCATCAGATCTAAAGCTAAAGATCGCCACAGCCGACCATAGGATTGTTAATATGGCAATAACCAACAATAGTCGGCCAACTGTTTTTACCGTGCTAGGCTTGTGAATGTAATCTTCTAGTACTTGGCGCAAACCATTGAAGCCGTGCAAAATGGCAAAGAAAAGTAAAAATAAATCGTACGCCCGCCATCCCCAAGAGCGCCATATTTCCTGGACAGTTTGCAATGTCAGGTTATGAACATCACGCAGCACATGTTGCAATAACATGTGACCTACAGCGAGTAGAAGGAGCAGAATACCCGACAATCGCATGAACAAGAAGGCGTAGCGTTCGAAATTACTTTGGGGTTTTATNNGGCGTCGGGAAGGTAAAGCAACTATCGCCGGCGGCCGATAATTCGCTACAGTGGTTGAGTGTACGGCTGAACATAAAAAAGGCGATCGGGATAAATACAACAAAGAATAAACCCCAGACAGCGATCGCACTCTGGCGTTGATATTTCCACCATTCTGGCTTGAAATCAAGGAGTGTGATTCGGATGCCGTTAAAAGCATGGTAAAGAACGGCCGCCATCAGCCCGATCTCCATGACGCTGAAAGGAAACCATTTGAAGACTTCAACTGTATAGCTATAAGCCTCAGGCCAAAATGTGGCATTGGCTGTATCCCATACGTGAATGATTAAAAATGCGAGGACTGCTAAGCCTGACAAACGATGGGCGATCCAGCTCCATTGTCCCCATAATCCTCGGTAGCGAATGGCTTCGCGAAGTGTAAGCTTCAGAGTTGATTCCGCCTGCATATAATACCTCCAGAGCTCAAGGGTTCATCAAATATTTGCTTGCATTCCAATCGTCGGAAAGCATTAACAACTATAACACAAGGTCAGATGATAAAAAAAAGCGACTTTGGAAATCGCGTGAAGAGAACCAGGTTAAAGTCATGTAACAGGAATGGAAATTAGATCTCGCAACGCCATTCATGATAAACGCTTTCTAGTACATCCGGACGCTTGCGCTGGCACGGTCCCGCTGCTACACTTTAATTGATGATTCGGCCTTTTCATTTGCGGGATCTGGCGCTTGTTCACCGGCTTGGTGAGCATGGAGTCGTTTTCCAAACTCAAGCAGCTCTTACCAGAATTCCTAATCCGGTCCGGCGGGCTATCGTTCACATGCTTCTTGGCGGCCACTATAGCACTTACGTCTGGAAAGCAGAAAATGGTGATGCGGCTGGCTTTGCTCAACTGAGCTGGGGAGATCAAAATTCAAGTGCACATTTAGCCTGTTTAGGAACTGAAAGCATTGGTTGTACAGGGAAGGGCAATGAAGATATAGATGAAGATGTATGGTTAGCTTTATTGGATGAATTAACGGTCGTTGCTGGCCAGCGAGGCTTTCACAACATCATTGCCGAAGCTTCCGAAAATGGTCCCGAACTTCCGATCTTACGCCGGGCTGGTTACGCTGTCTACACCCGGCAGGATATCTGGATCTGTGATCATACTTCGGGAGAAACGTCCCCTGATTTATTGGTTCCCAGACAGACGATCGATGATTGGGATATTACTGTGCTTTATTCGAACATAGTTCCAGGCTTAATCCAATCTGTGGAGCCAAATCCGCCAATTAATGCGGGGCAGAATTGGATATTAAGAGAGGACGGAGAATTGGCCGCTTTTGTCCACATTCTCGAAGGACCCATTGCCAACTGGATGCGGTTGTTAATCCATCCAAATGCCCAAACGAGGCCGAAGAGGATCGTCGAGGCTGCCCTTCAGATGAAATCACCATCGCCCGATCATCCGATCTATTGCAGTGTAAGGCGCTATCAGAGCTGGTTACAAGGTTCATTAGAGAAAGCTGGCTTTCGCTTGTGGGGAAGTCAGGCTGTTTTGGTGAAACATATTGTACAACAGGCGGAGAAACGAGTGAAGGTCAGGCAAGGAGTATTAGAAGCCCAAACCGTGCCAAGTTCTTCGCCGCTAATCCAGGGTTTCAGCCAACCCAACGGCCGTACTAATTGATAACTTAGCACAGTTGTAACAATAAATGAGTGAGAATCGAAAACAATTGATGGAAGATCTGCGTATGCTGCTGGCCATCGTTCCCGCAGACGTGCGTGGAGAACTTGAACATGTCGGCCATGAAGATGAATTGCTCGAAGTTGTGCTCGACCTGGGTCGCCGACCGGCTGCCCGTTACACATGGGGTGAGCGTACGCTTCGAGAAACCGAGGTCACCCGGGCTGAGATTGACGCGGTCGTAAATAAAATTGGTGAGTTTGATGACGACAATCGGGCGGGAATCGCACGAACGTTGCATCGAATTGCGGCTATTCGCAACCGGAGAGGAGAGATCGTCGGCTTAACCTGCCGGGTTGGTCGGGCAGTTTATGGCACGATAGAGATCATCACCGATCTCATTGAAGATGGCGAAAGTATCCTTTTGCTTGGCCGTCCAGGAGTTGGAAAGACAACCATGTTGCGGGAGATGGCCCGTGTGTTGTCAGAAAAAAAGCGGGTAATCATCGTTGATACCTCCAACGAAATCGGGGGAGATGGTGATATTCCCCATCCGGCCGTGGGACGTGCACGCAGAATGCAAGTGCCCCGTCCTTCTCACCAGCACGAAACCATGATCGAGGCGGTTGAGAATCATAATCCTGAAGTGATTGTCATTGATGAAATCGGTCGAGAACGGGAAGCCCAGGCGGCACGAACAATTGCTGAACGGGGGGTACAACTGGTAGCAACAGCCCACGGTAATACCCTCGACAATCTGATGATGAATCCTACATTGGCTGATCTAGTTGGTGGTATACAAACTGTTACCATTGGTGACGAGGAGGCCAAGCGTCGCGGTACACAAAAATCAATCCTGGAAAGA
>DOXE01000142.1 GCA_003519205.1 Chloroflexota bacterium | reverse complement strand
TACCGGCACTAAAGAGGGCTGTGCAGAGGGCGAATGCGGGGCGTGTACAGTTTTTCTCGACGGCATGGCCGTCATGGCCTGTCTCGTTCCCGCTTGCCGGGCTCATGGCGCCGAAATTACAACCATCGAGGGTCTTCGCGACGACCAGATAAACCAGTTACACCCTTTACAACAAGCCTTCATTGAAACAGGCGCCGTGCAATGTGGCTACTGTATCCCTGGCTTTCTGATGTCCGGTGCTAAACTACTTGACGAATATCATCATCCATCAAGGGATCAGATAACCCAGGCGTTCAGTGGAAACCTGTGCCGGTGTACAGGGTATTACAAGATAATCGATGCGGTAGAAAAAGTAGCCCGCGAGAGGAATAACCGATGACCATTGGAAAATCAGAATACAAAATTGATGCTCCCAGCAAGGTGACGGGTGAAGCCCAGTTCCCGGGTGATCTGATATTAGACAATTTTCTTCAGGCCCTTGTGATGTTCAGCGATCAACCTCATGCTCGCATGGTGAGTATCGACACCGGCGAAGCGGAGGCTGTTCAGGGAGTTGTATTAATCCTAACCGCTAAAGATGTCCCCGTAAATGAATATGGGTTGACCGTATTTGATCAGCCCGTCTTGGTTGGCCCAGGCAGTAACATGCCTTACAGCGACATAAGCTTATGGGAAGGGGATCAAGTTGCCGTCATCGTGGCCGAAACCCTCGAAGCGGCCGAGAAAGCGCTACAACTCATTAAAATCGAATGGGAGGAATTGCCGGTCATTTCCGACCCAGTCGCCGCAATGGATGATGACACGATTCTCCATCCCGGGCATGGCACCAATATCCGCGACCATTTTAAGATCCGAAAAGGAGACATGGATGATGGCTGGGCCACGGCCGACGTGATCGTGGAAGGAACCTATCGTTTACCTAACCAGGAACATGCTTTCTTGCAGCCCGAAGCTGCCGTAGGCTACATCGACGAAGAGGGCCGGATCACAGTCGAAATTGCCGGTCAATGGACCCATGAGGATCAGGAACAGATCGCCCACGCCTTAAACATACCACCTGAACAAGTGCGGGTGAAATACACGGCCATTGGTGGGGCCTTTGGCGGCCGGGAAGATATGTCCCTGCAGATTGTTTTGGCGCTGGCCACCAAACGATTGCATGAGAAGGGTATCAATAGGCCAGTAAGGACCATCTGGTCCCGGGAAGAAAGCATCATAGGCCATCACAAAAGACACCAAGGAATCATCCACACCAAGTGGGGAGCGACAAAGGATGGTTTGCTCATGGCCGTCGAAACTGAGCTCATCCTTGATGCTGGCGCCTATAATTACACCAGTAACAAAGTATTGGGCAACGCCCACTTAATGGTGAGTGGCCCTTATGCTGTCCCCAATGCCAAAATCGATAGCTATGCCGTCTACACCAACAATGTGCCGGGGGGAGCATTTCGGGGCTTTGGTGGTCCACAGGGTGCATTTGCAGCCGAAAACCAGATGAATAAGCTGGCCGTTGCCCTCGACATGGATCCAGTCGAATTAAGGCTCAAGAACGTTTTGCGCGATGGCGTTCTCTCAGTCACACAGACACCTTTCCCTAAGGGTGTCACTATGCCCCAGGTTATCGAACAGTGTGCCGAATCTGCCAACTGGGGGGGTGATTGGGGTCGCCAAAACTACACAGGTCAAGGGGAAGATGGACCGCCGGATTTCCAGAGCTTCAAGACCCTACCACCAGATTCAAAAAACCTGAGACGCGGTCGAGGTTTTGCCTGTGCTTTCAAGAACGTCGGTTTCTCGTTTGGTTTTCCAGAACGGTGTGAGGCGACTATCAAATTGTATGGTGGCGCTGAGATCGCCCAGGCAGTTTTGTATCATGCAGGTGCAGACGTTGGACAGGGGGCGCATACAGTCTTTCGGCAAATGGTGGCCGAGGCACTTGGTATATCTGTCGAATTGGTGGAAGTAGTGGCCTCAGACACGGCAACTTCCGGCGATTCCGGCTCGGTCTCGGCTTCTCGCATGACCTTTATGGCTGGAAATGCGATACGAGGTGCGGCCGAAAGAGCGTTAGAAGCCTGGAGAGATGAAGATCGCCCGGCCGAGGGGCATTATCGTTATGAACCACCGCGCACGACTGCCTATGATGTTGAGACAGGCGCTTGCGATCCTAACATCAGTTATGGCTATGTAGCCGAGGTCGTTGAAATAGCAGTAGATATCGAGACCGGCCATATTTACACCGAGCGGGTTGTTTGCGCCGATGACGTAGGTAAAGCTCTCAACCCACAAGCCATCGAAGGCCAGATCGAGGGTGGCGTTGTTCAGGCTCATGGCTACGCCGTCACCGAGAATCTGCAGATACAGGATGGCCGGATCCTCAATCCAAGATTGAGCACCTATCTGATTCCTGGGATATTAGATATACCAGCGCGCGTGGATTCAGTCATCTTGGAAGAGGCAGACCCGAGGGGTCCTTGGGGTGCCCGGGGAATGGCGGAAATGCCTTTTATCCCATATGCCCCGGCCGTGACGGCGGCCTTGTACGATGCAACTGGGGTATGGTTCGATGAGATACCGTTGACGCCAGGCCGGGTGGTCGAGATATTACGTGCCCATGGGAGTGGATTCCAGTAAGGGATCGACATCATAATCCGCGAAATGGTTCATTTCTAATATTTCTACTCTTTCCTAAAGGCTCTAGGCAGATGACGCCCATTTAATGGGATATCCGCCGGACTTCTGTCCGGTTGGAGCTTTCTTTGTGGTTTATTTACTTGAGAAATGAACTTCACAAGGATGATTTAATTGGAAATTTGCTACCAAATATCCCCAACGGTAAATCCTTCAGGAAATGGATCTTCAGGGTCAACAACATAGTTGGCAAAACCCGTTATCCAGGCCTGCCCACTGAGCGTTGGAATAACGGCCGGATATTGACCCACCTCCGTCTCCTCGACCAGCTTTCCGGTAAAGATCGTCCCCAATATGCCTTCATGGTGGAAATCCTGGTTAAGGCCTAACTGGCCTTTAGCAAATAAAACGGCCATTTTGGCGCACGTGCCGGTTCCGCAGGGAGACCTGTCGATGGCACCACCCCACGTCGACGGTTTATCCCAATCAACTTCCCCAGTCGATACAGTTACCACATTCTTTCGATGGGCTGTTGGATGGGTTGGGGGCCCGGAAAGCTGGGAGATGGTTATGCCCTTGAATTCAGGGATATCTGGGTGTATTACTGGCAACTGTTCGTCGGCCGCGGCACGGATCATTTCGCTAATTCTGACGATGTCTTTCCCTTCGTCGGGCGTTAAAGACAGGCCCAATGGTTCAGCCTCGGCAATGGCGTAAAACATGCCACCGTAAGCGACGTCGACCCTTACGAGGCCTAGATTAGGCACCTCCACCGACGCATCCAAATACACGGCAAAAGCTGGTACGTTGCGGAAAGTAACTTGTTTAACTTTACCGTCATGGCAATCGGCTTTTACCTTAATTAATCCTGCCGGTGCTTCCAGGGTCAACTCCGTTAACGGCTCTCTCATGGGCAAAATGCCTGTCTCCAACAATACAGTAACGACACAAATGGTATTTGTTCCTGACATGCCTGGGTATTCAGTGTGTTCCATGATCACGTAACCAGCATCGGCCGTAGGGTGGGTTGGTGGCAGGAGGATATTACAACAAAGTGCCGGATATCCCCGGGGTTCCTGCAACATAAGTTTTCGGATATCGTCCTGGCGAGATTCCAAGTAATTCCGCTTCTCGAGCATGGTTTTGCCCGGGACGTTCACGATGCCCCCGGTTATGACTCTTCCCGGCTCGCCGGCCGCATGCGCATCCACTGCCGTAATCATTTTTGAAAATCGCATATCAAGCTCCTGAAAATTATTACAACAAGGTCACCGTAGGAATGTCCTCAACCCATCATCGCCATTGCTTGCTTCAAATAAGTATCGTAATGGCTTAGAGCAGATGGAAACGATCGCCGGCCGAAACCAAAACGAACGTGTTGGTCGTCCGAACCCATAAAGGTCGCTGGCAGTAACAATACACCGGCTGCCTGGGCTAGATGGTGACAATAGCTCGTGGCCGAGGTCACATCGATGCCTACTAAGGCTACTGACCCGGCGATTGGTGGTCTCCAGTTGAAAAAATCCTGCCATTGGGCAAAAAAGGTTTCCGCCAGTTGCAGATTTTGCCGGATGAGGGTTTGGCTACGCTGGGCCAGCTCTTCGCCGATGTCGAGCGCCGCCAGGGCTAAGAATTCAGTGGGAGCGGCCGGGCAAATTGTCGTGTAATGTTTCCAGTTGATGATCGCTTGTCGAACCTCTTCGTCTGGAATGACCAACCACCCGGCCCTCAAGCCAGGCAGGCCATGGGTCTTGGAAAGCCCCGAAAGGACGATGCTCCGTTCATAGGAATCGGCCGCCGAAGGTAATTGTGGCCTTCCCCCATGTTCCAAACCGCGATACATTTCATCACAAAACAGCCAGACACCTTCCTTTCGGGCAAGCTCGATGATAGTATCAAATTGGCTTCGAGTTGGAAGATAACCGGTCGGATTATGGGGAAAATTGACTACGATCAATTTGGTTTTCGGGTTCACCAACGCTGCCAGTTTATCCAAGTCGAGTTGCCAGCCTGTTGCGGTTGGAACGATCTCCCAACGTTGGACATGCCTGCTAACATGTTCGGCCACATTGATCAGGGCATCATAAGCAGGTACGAGGACGATCACCTCATCCTCGGGTTCGAGCATAGCCTGTAACGTCAGATATATACCTTCCACTGGCGAAGTCAGAATGATCACCTGTTCGGCCGATACCTTGTCGTAAGTGTTTGCCACTGCCTCACGCAATACCGGGTTACCTTGTGACTCGGTATATCCCAACCGCACTTGGCCCATTTTTTCCAGTGACACATTGGCCATTTGCAGTAACTCACCTATTGATATCGTCTCGCAGTCAGATACGGATAGCAGGTGGGGTGTTGAAAATTCATAGCGAGCATAATATTGCTCAGTGGCGAATGGTTGTATTTTCATCTGCTTTAATCTCCATCCTTATCTCAAGCCCAAATAAATGAATTTTATCCCATTCCATTTATGGTACACTGGTGGCTCCAGATTTTATCAATTCAAACTGAACTATCAGCGCCTTAACCCTGTCTAATCACGAAGGAGGATTCCATGAAGAGACGATATATAGTTCTGGCTTTGCTGTTACTGATCATTGCTTTGACCGCCTGTGATAGCACAACCCGAGGCTCTGGTAATGTCATCACCGAGGAACGGGACGTAAGTGGTTATGATAGCATCGCCTTGACAGGTATCGGTAGCGTAGAAATTATTCAAGGCGACACCGAATCAGTGGTGGTTGAAGCTGAGGATAATATCATGCCTCTCCTCACGGCCGAAGTACAAGACGGAACCTTGATCTTAAGCCAGGAGGATAACAGGATCATTAACCCCACCAAGCCCATTAAATACACTGTCCAAATCATTGAAGTCAACGGTCTGAGTACCACGGGGTCAGGTGATATTAATGTTGCCATACTAGAAACCAATACACTGAATTTGGATCTCAGTGGCTCTGGTAGCATCAACGTAATTTCAATGGATGCCGACTCGCTTACCGTAAATATTAGTGGTTCTGGCCAGGTTGAGTTAAGCGGGCAGATCAACGATCAGCAATTAGATATCAGTGGGTCTGGCGGGTTTCAAGCATCTGATCTGGCCAGTAAAACTGCTGACATCAATGTGAGCGGATCGGGCAAAGCCGTCGTGGCTGTCGAGGACACGCTTGATGCCACCATCAGTGGTAGTGGGTTGGTCAGTTATTATGGCGATCCGGTGGTAACATCCAGCCTTTCGGGATCAGGAACCATAGAACAAATAGAGGAAGAGTAATTCAAAATACCAACCGGGCACGGACTATCCCTGACGGCCGGTTATATATAATTCGGTAAGCTCTTTACTAGGGTTTGTGAAAAGCTCGGCCGTATTATTGAACTCTATTAATTCCCCGAGCCAGAAGAATCCCGTCAAATCTGAAGCACGGGCAGCCTGCTGCATGCTATGGGTGACGATGACGATTGTGTAGTTTTTAGAAAGGCGGCGCATGAGTCCTTCGACGGCAAGAGTAGCCACAGGGTCCAAGGCCGAGCAGGGCTCGTCCATCAGAATGACTTCGGGTTTAACGGCGATCGCCCTGGCTATGCACAATCTTTGTTGCTGTCCTGGATTTAATTCCTGAGCTGGGTTTTGTAGAATATTCTCAACTTCATCCCAGAGAGCTGCTTCCTGTAGGCTTTCGGCGACGATGTCGTCCAGATTTTTACCCTTGGCCAATCCCATGATTCGCGGACCAAAAGCCACGTTATTATAAATGCTCTGTGGGAAAGGATTTGGTCGCTGAAACACCATACCGATCTTTTGCCGCAATTCAACCACGTCGACCTCGGGAGCATATATATTATCTCCGTCAAGCAGAACCTCACCCTCAGCACGAGTATCCTTGATCGTCTCATTCATCCGGTTGAGTGCCCTAAGAAAAGTCGATTTACCACACCCGGAAGGACCGATGAGTGCCGTAATTTTATTCTCGCTAATCGACAAAGAAATATCATCCAAAGCTTTAAAATCTCCATAGTAGAAGTTGAAATTACGAATTTCGATTTTATTCTTCATTAGACTATATGATTCAAAAGGATACGACTATTATTGGCTTGATTTTAACCAAATCGACCTGTAATGTAATCTTCAGTTCGCCCATCTTGTGGGTTGAGAAAGAGCTCTCCCCCTTTACCGACCTCTACGATCTGTCCATCAAGCATGAACGCGGCTCGATCAGCGATTCTGGCCGCTTGCTGAACGCTGTGCGGCACCATCACAATTGCATAACTTTGTTTTAATTCTTCCAAAGAGTTTTCGACAGTAGCCGTTGATATCGGGTCAAGACCAGAAGTAGGATTATCAAGCAGGATCACTTCCGGTTCTAGAGCCAAACTGCGAGCCAGACATAGACGCTGTTTCTGTCCACCGGAAAGAGCAAAGGCTGAAGTATTGAGCCGATCCTCAACTTCATCCCAGAGAGCAGCCTGCTTTAAGCCCCGCTCGATCCGTCGTTCGATTACCTGTGAATCACCCATTCCTGCCATCTTCAACCCATATGACATATTGTCATATATGGTGCCCGGAAGTGGTGTCGGGGTCGCAAAGACCATGCTAATGCGACGCCTCAAATCAGTAACTTCGGTACCCCGGGAATAAATATCACGTCCATTAAATAAGACAGTACCTTCCATTTTCGTGCCTTCGAACAAGTCAGAGAGCCGGTTAAGCAGACGCAGGAGAGTAGTTTTACCACTTCGTGCCGGCCCAAATATGACGAATAATTCGTTGGCTTGGAAGTCCAGGCTCACGTTGTTCAGAGCTTGGGTTCCATCAGCATAGGAAAAAGTCACGTTGCGCACTGAAATGATTGGCGCTTCGACCTGGCTCACCATTCTCGACGTCTCCTCATGATTGATCGCATCACGGCCGCAATCACGGTGAAAAAGAGGACAAATAATAAAAGTACCAGGGCCGTACCGTATTGAATTTCCAAGGGCATCCCAGGTACTTGTGTCGAAATGACGTACAGATGATAAGGTAGGGCCATCGCCTGGTCGAAGATAGATTTCGGTAATTCCGACAAATAAAAGGCGGCCACTGTAAATAGGATTGGCGCGGTTTCTCCCGCAACGCGGGCAAGGCCCAGTATTACGCCGGTGATAATCCCCGGCAATGCATTAGGCAGTACCTGGTTACGCACCGTCTGCCATTTTGTAGCACCCAAACTGTAGCTTACAACCCGAAACTCCATAGGCACAGACAAGATCGCTTCCTCCGATGTGCTAATAATGATAGGCAGCGTCATTAATGCAAGGGTAAGTGCACCAGCCAGAATCGATGTCCCAAATCTAAAGAAAAGCACGAAAGCTCCCAAACCAAATAAACCATAGACGATGGAAGGTATTCCAGCCAGGTTGACTATCGCCAGATGGATGGTGCGGGTGAGCCAATTATCACTCGCGTATTCGGCCAGATATATGGCAGAACCTATACCAAAAGGCATCGCAAAAATCGCGGCAACAACGGTGAGGATAACTGTGCCTAAAATTGCAGGCATGATGCCACCTTCAGTCATGCCATTTCGGGGCGGTTGGGTCAGGAATTCCCAGCTTATCGCTTGAATTCCATTAATCACGATGAAGAGAATCACCAAGAAAATAGGCACGACGACGATGGCTGAGACAATAGCCGTTGCCACAAAACCAATTTTTTGGATAACTTGTGGTTTCATAGCCGACTGCTCCGACGGCGTTGACCGTTCCCGCCTACTAGCCAACTAGCCAAAGAATTGATGATGAAGGTAATGACGAATAAAGTGATGCCTATAGCAAACAATACATGGTAGTGTGTGCTTCCCTGTGCTACTTCGCCCATCTCGGCCGCGATAGTGGCGGTCATGGTCCGG
>DOXE01000078.1 GCA_003519205.1 Chloroflexota bacterium | reverse complement strand
CTAAGACCATCACGACGCCCTTTTGGGCCTCGACGTCCTTAGCCTGTTCCTCGGTCAGCACGGCCGAGTAGCCATTCAGGGCCACGGTATAGTCGTGTACCTTTTGCTCGGCGCTGGCATCGGCCGCTTCGAGCGAGGCGTCATGGCTCTTTTCCAGGAACTGCTGATATTTTTTGACATGGGCGCTGTTGGGATTAACCTTGTCACCCTTGCCGGGTTTGGTGGCTTGATAGCCCTTAACATCGCCCTCATACCGTACGACCGGGTCGAGCTCCATGACGACGATGTACGAATCCACTTCAGCATCATTGGCACTCTTATTACTAGCCGAAGCCACCATCGTGACTGTGAAGACTAGAATCAAGAATAAACCAACCAAAAGCAGTTTGCGTTTCATGATTGTTACTTCCTCCATTGTTTCCCACAATCAGGTATTAACCCTGATGCATGCAACAGGACTACCTTGGAAATGGGAATAAATTTATTGTAAATTGTCAAAATATTAGTGGTGAAGTTTTTTCTCCTCGTTTAGGGTCTGTTTTCTTTTTCACCTCCTTTAATCGTACGTCTACATGTTCGACAACAAAACCTTCTCTTTAGACGCAAGGAATTTTTGGCACCCCCGTTTGCGCCGAAGGGAATAATATAACAAAACATGAATGCAAAACAAGTGAATTTCAGATTTATGTGGTTGATCGAGCCTATTTCGGTTTCTTAATATTATTGGTCCGTCCTCATATAGAAATTACTCAGAATCTCGACTGCCTCTTTTTCGAGTATGGCGAAGAACTTCAGGATGAACTAGAATCCCCCAAAGTCTATCCACGATAGTATGACGGTCGTGCCATAAAATGTCCGAACAACCATCATCGGGAGATAGGGTAACTGTCCCAAGCATTAATGGATCTCCTAATTGGACCCTCAATTATTTCCCCATGTGGCTGGGCCAGGCCATATCGCTGGTTGGCAGTCGGGTAGTGCAATTTGCCCTCATCTGGTATTTGACCATTGAAACCAGCTCGGCCACCGTTCTGGCCCTGGCGACCCTGGTGGGCATCTTGCCCGAAATCATCCTCGGGCCCATTGCCGGGGCATTTGTAGACCGTTGGGATCGCCAACTGGTGATGATTATTGCCGATGGCGCCGTGGCGCTGGCTTCCTGGTGTCTGGCTTTCCTTTTCTGGACNNTCGTTGATGGTGCCCGAGGGACAATTATCCCGCATAAATGGGCTGAACCAGGCGGTGAATGGCGGCCTGACCATTATTGGCCCTCTTCTGGGTGCATTCTTGTTGGGCTTGCTGCCTCTCTATGGCGTGATGATGGTCGATGTAAGCACGGCCGTCCTGGCTATTTTCTCCTTGATTATCGTAAACGTTCCCCTGCCGGTGCGAGATGTACAAGCGGGGGCGGAGAAATCGATTTGGAGTGACCTTCAAGGAGGTTTGCAATATATACTCAACTGGCGCGGACTGGCGATCATCATTGGCGTGGCTATGATCATTAGGCTGCTTTTAATGCCGGCATTTTCCCTTTTACCTTTGCTTATTAGTGATTATTTTAATGGAACGGCCGCTCAATTAGGTCTCATGGAGTCGATTATCGGGGTAGGGATGCTGGTTGGCGGCGTGATCTTGAGCATTTGGGGTGGCTTTCAACGCCGGGTTTACACGACGTTGATAGGTATCATTTTAACGGGCTTCAGCCTGTTGCTCCTGGGTTTTGTGCCGGCCGATAGGTTCGTCTTAGCCTTGGCCAGTGTCTTGTTTGCCGGTCTGGCAGTTCCGTTGGTGGATGGGCCGATGATGGCCATCCTTCAAGCGAAAGTGAGGCCCGAGATTCAGGGGCGCGTGTTTACTCTCTTGGGAAGCCTTCTCTCGTTAACGGTTCCTATCGGTTTGCTTGTCGCCGGACCTTTGAGCGATTTATTTAGTTTACAAGTGTGGTATCTTTCGGCTGGTCTAGCTTGTGTCGCGTTGGGGATATCCTTGTTCTTTGTGCCCAGTGTGTTACATATTGAAGAGTATCAAGAGGGAGCTACCGCTGAACAACTTGGTGTCGGTGGAGCTGAGTATTCAAAACAAATCACATAACTGAGGGAACTGCAGATTTTGCCTGGCCAACTACGGCGAATGTGCTATAATGAGAAATAGAACATATGTTCTGGATAATAAGGACCTGTGTATGAATCTCGCTCAAGCAGGGATTGCTTTAAAGTGTCATTGTGGTTCCAATATGGGTGCCGAAATGATCGGCGTTCTCTTTGACGACAGGGGCCAAGTGAAGATCAGCGGCCAATCCATTCGTTGCCGGGTATGTGGCGCAATCTACAGGCGTGGCGAGCGATTGAAGTACAGATTGGTTAGAATTGAGGGAAAGTGTTAATTTTTAACAATGGGTATGATGATCCAGCCACTTCCCTTGCATCCCGTACACACGCCACTTCCCTCGCAGCGACGACACTTCTTTAGAACGCCGGCCGGATCAATCCCCTCCCCTTTGCATCGAGAACAATCACCGGTCCCTTTGCAGTTTTTGCACTGAACGGCTCCGCCTTGTTGTACATCCTTGCGATCACTCATATCATTCTGTACCAATACCTAAAGTAAGTAACTTTGACTATGGCCAGTCATTATAAGACAAATGAAGCGGAGCGAACACATGCCGGCCTCACATTNNTGAAGCAATCCTGTTTGATCTTGGTGGCGTATTAGTTCAAATACGTGGCTTGGACACGGTTCAGGCCTGGACAAATTGGGATCGCGATGAATTATGGCGCCGTTGGTTGGCTTCACCAGCTGTTCGTCAGTTCGAATCCGGCCGGATATCGTTCGAACAATTTGGGCAGGAGCTGGTAGATGAATTTTCATTGCCGGTGGATGCTGGACAGTTCCTGGATAACTTCGCCCAATGGCCTGAGGGGCAGTTTCCTGGAGCTGAGAAATTATTAGATACACTCGCACCTAACTACCAACTTGGTTGCTTATCCAATACCAATGCCTTTCACTGGGATCTCATGGTTGAGGATATGGGATTTTTTAAGCTTTTCGACTACACATTCCCATCACATCAAACTGGATTTCTGAAGCCAGATGTGGAGGCTTTCGGACATGCTGCGGCCGAGATGATGCTACCGCCGGATCAGGTGCTCTTTCTG
>DOXE01000523.1 GCA_003519205.1 Chloroflexota bacterium | reverse complement strand
CTTCTTGATCCATTGGTTCATCGCTTCCTTCACGATGATGTTGGCCAGCGGCCGAATTGGTTGAGGATGAACACGATCACGCTGTCCTTAAGCAACATGGCTAATGGCGGCGCCGCCATGGGACGAGATGCGAATGATCGCGTCGTATTTGTGCCATTTGCCATTCCGGGAGAGCTAATTCGTGTTGACATCGTTGAGGATAAAAAACGTTTCGCTCGCGGCCGGTTGGAGAAAATCATCGAGCCCTCACCAGATCGAGTAGAGCCCCCCTGTCCTCATTTCGGCACCTGCGGGGGTTGTCATTTTCAACATATTCATTACACGGCCCAATTACGCTTCAAGGAGGAGGTGGTGCGGGACCAGCTCAACCGGATAGGCGGGCTTGAGGGGATAACGATTAAGCCAGTTCTGGCCAATCCTGAGCCATGGGCTTTCGCCACCGACATCACATTCAGCCCTACAAGCAATGGCCAGCTTGGATTCTGGTCGCCAGTAAACGCTCAGGTCATCCCCATTAGCACCTGCCTAATTATCCGTGAGCGCTTGCTAGAAACCTATCAAGATATCAACCTGGAATTGACCAATCTCCGGAGGTTAACTTTGCGTCTGGGCGATGACGAATCTCTGCTGGCCGCCTTAGAGGTAGAAGAGCTGGAAGCACCGTCATTAGAAACGGATTTTCCCATTTCGGTCGCGCTTATATTGCCCGACGGTGTAGCAGCCAATTTAATCGGAGATAACTACATCGTCCGCTCCGTCAAAGGATCTGATTTTCGAGTCTCTGCCGGGTGCTTCTTCTATCCAAGCCCAACTGCTTTAGAGATGGCTCTGGATGCTATCCTCGATTATGCCGCTTTGGCAGGTGATGAAAAACTACTGGAACTGTACTGTGGCGTGGGTACTCTAACCGCATTTTTAGCCCCAAAGTCAGCCACAACAACGGCCATTGAAGTGAACCCGGATTCCGTGGCCGACGCTGCCCTCAATTTGTACAACCTTGAGAACGTGACCTTGTATGAAGGCCCGGTCGAGGAGATCTTGCCGCATTTGGACTTCCAACCCGATATAATGGTTGTCGATCCGCCAATGGCCGGGTTGCCACCTACAGTCATTGACGAAATCTTGGTCAAAGCCCCCCGCAAGTTGATCTATATCAGTTCTGACATAGCCATACTGGCTCGTGACGGCCGGCGATTAGCGGCCAAGGGCTATCGTCTGGTCGAAGTACAACCAGTCGACATGGTCCCCCAAAACTACCAGGTTCTTACGATTTCCTGTTGGCTGTATCAAGCTTAAAACAATATTATCTGGTTGGTCGAATTTAGTTCACTTGAATGCGAACCCCAGGTTCGCCTATTCTGTCTCTGTCGAATGGCAGAGGGAGCATAAATAGGAGGTAACAAAATGACAATCAATAAAGAAGCAACCTGGCAAAGTCTTGATAACCTATGGCAAGACCAGGATGTGAAGATCTTAGAATCACGAGGAAAAAAACACGTCATTATAAGCGACACACATATGGGAGATGGTGGTGACGCCGACGACTTTCATCTGAATGAACCTGCTTTACTGAGCGCCCTGGAACATTATCACCGTGAGGGATATAACTTAATTCTGCTGGGCGACGTCGAGGAGTTTTGGCAATTTGACCTGGATGCTATCACAAGGAGATACAACCGATCAGTCTATGCAAAGATTCGCGATTTTGGCGAAGATCGCGTTTACCGCATATTTGGCAATCACGATTACGAGTGGGGCGGTTTTCAAGACCCGATCAAACAATCAAGCAAAATGCTTGGGCTGGCTGACGAAGCTTTGAAGATGAAGGACAGGTTGGGAAACATCCGTATCCTTCTCGTCCATGGGCACCAGGGCAGCATCGATTCGGATAAATTTTCCTGGTTTAGTCGTTTTTTCGTCAGGATATTTCGTGGCATAGAACCTCTGGCCAAGTTATCGGGTTTGTATGGCCATGGCGCAGCAACCAAATCTCCTGTTGCCGGTGACTATGAAAAAACCTATTACGCATGGGGCAAAGACCGAAAGATTCTCGTGATTTGCGGCCATTCCCACCGGGCAGTCTTTGCTTCAAAGACCCGGGCTGATGAGCTGCTGGATATGATCGCCGATTTAAGTGCAAAAGAGTCAGATAAACGCTTATCTAGAAAATCGAGACGCGAGATCCATCGGAAGATAGAACGCCTTCGAGAAGAATATGAAGACGAAAAAGAGAAGGGCCGGGCCATCGAACTGGAATCCGGTGGCACGCTTAAGCCCTGCTACTTTAACTCTGGTTGTGGACTCTACAGCGATGGCATCACCACGATTGAGATCGACAACGACGAGATCCGGCTGGTCAAATGGAACAGAGACGCCACCGGTGGAGATCTTTCTGTCGTCTTCAAGAAAGAAAGCTTAAGCAAGATCGTAAAGGGAGTGCTCGAATAGGCNNGTCGCCGCATTAAGCGAATCTAACTGGCCACGCATCGGCAATTTAAGGGTGAAATCACAGTTTTCACGGACCAGGCGCCGCAAACCACTGCCTTCATGACCGACGACGATGCCTAAAGCCATGTTTAGATCGATCTGCCCCAATGACTCGGATTCTTCAGACAAATCCAGGCCGACGATCCAGACTGCAGCCTCCTTCAACCGTCGGATAGTCTGAACCAGATTCGTCACCTGTACGATAGGAAGGTGCTCTGTCGCCCCGGCCGAGTACATCACCACACTGGGCGTGATGTCTGGTGCCCTTCTATCCTGGATGATAACCCCGTGTACGCCACAGGCTTCGGCCGCCCGCAGAAGCGTCCCGATGTTTTGGGGGCCATGAAGCAGATCGAGTAAGAGTAGGAAGGGTCGTTCACCTCTTTTATCGGCCAGGGCCAAAACATCGTCCAGATCGCTGTAACGATACGGCCCGACTTCGAGCAAGACGCCCTGATGCCCGCTATCATTGGCCAGCTGTGATAATTCGCCCTTATCGACCTTCTCAATTGGCACTCCCCGAGATTGGGCAATCGCTTCGATGGTTTCGGTCCGCCGGGCATCCTTTTGAATCCAGAGGCGGATTATTTGCCTTTTGTCACCTCGGAGAGCCTCCCGCACGGTATTGCGGCGGAAAAGAAATTCGCTATTCAACCTTCCACACGGTTCCGTCCGGCCTATCCTCCAGGATGATACCAAGTTGCAATAACTGGTTGCGAATCTTGTCGGCCGTCGCCCAATCTTTCCCGGCTCGAGCTTCAGCCCGCAGGTCAACTAATAATCGAATCAATCCGGATTCACGTTCGGCGGAAGCCGCTCCCCGTCCATCAGTGGGTATGATGCCTAAGACGTCACCACCCAATTCCTGATATAGCTCATCAATAGCCTGAAGGGTACCAGATGTCTGCGAGTCGCCTTCATTCAGCAAGAAAAACACCTGACGAGTTAACTCCTGAAGAGTTGCCAGACCGGCCGGCGCATTAAAATCATCATCCATCTTCTGCATAAAACGCGTTCGAGTGTCATTCAATATGGCTAACACTTCTTCACTGGCCTTGCCAGCGGGCGCCTTTCGCATTTGTTCCTGGATTAAGCTCACCACCCCCCATATCCGTTGCCAACCCTTTCGAGCACCCTCGACAGCAGACTCGGAGAAATCCACCGGATTACTATAGTGGGTAGAAAGGAGAAAAGTACGGATCGCTTCCGGACTCCAACGTTTCAAGGCCTCACTGATGGTCAATGTATTTCCCAAACTCTTGCTCATTTTGACTCCATCGAGGGTCAGTGAGCCAACCAACATCCAATAACGAGCAAAAGGTTGATTGTGAGCTGCTTCGCTCTGAGCGATCTCGCATTCATTATGGGGAAAAATATTGTCTATTCCCCCTCCGTGAATGTCGAAGGTCTCGCCCAGGTATTTCCGTGACATCGCCGAGCACTCGATATGCCAGCCTGGGAATCCTTCGCCCCAGGGACTTGGCCAACGCAACAGATGTTCTGGTTCGGCCCGTTTCCACAGGGCAAAGTCGGCCGGGTGACGCTTCTCTTCAATCACGGCTATTCTGGAACCCTCTACCAAGTCCTCCACCTTGCGACCACTCAATTTTCCATAATCTGGGAAAGAAGAAACGTCATAGTAAACCGATCCGTTAACTTCGTAGGCATGGCCTTGGTCAATCAATTTTTTGATCATCTCTATTTGTTCTGGAACATGACCACTCGCGCGTGGGCTGATGTCCGGTCGCTTTATGCCTAAGGCATCCATATCTTCGAAGTATAGGCGCGTATAACGTTCGACTATCTGCATGGGGGCCACAGACGCCTGGCGAGCCTTCTTCAGGATCCGGTCTTCGCCACTATCAAGTAAATGGCCGACGTCGGTGATGTTTTGAACGTACAAGACGTCATAACCACGATATCGCAGATAGCGAACAACTACGTCAAAGTTAACATAAGTTTTGGCGTGGCCGACATGTGCATTATCCTGCACAGTTGGACCACAAACATACATATTAACCTTTCCCTCGTAGAGAGGATGGAAGGTTTCCTTCTTTCGAGTCAGGAAGTTATAGATCTTAAGCGCCATGTTTTATCTCTTACGGCAAAAAAGCGTGGGGCAAACTTGCAATCCAAAACCGTTAACCGTTTGAGGTCGTTGTCTCTGGTCTGGCAAATATCATCCGGCCGGCCGTCGTTTGTAAGACCTTGGTTACCACCACCCCGATCGTGTCATGCAAGTAATTCTCGCCATCCTCAATAACGACCATGGTGCCATCGTCAAGATAAGCCACCCCTTGGCCAACTTCGCGCCCTTCCTGGACGATCTTGACCGATAACTCTTCACCTGGCAAGAATACCGCCTTAACTGCGTTGGCCAACTCGTTGATATTCAGGACAAGCACTCCCTGCAGTTCGGCGACCCGGTTCAGGTTGTAATCATTGGTCATGATAGGGCAGTTAAGTTCTCGGGCCAAAGCCACGAGTTTGCTATCCACGTCCCGAACTTCCGTGACGTCCATATCGGTAAAGCGAATGGGTATGGGGCAATCTTGTTGCAAAAATCGCAATACATCCATCCCTCGCCGGCCGCGATTGCGACGCAAGGGATCCGAACTATCGGCAATGTGCTGTAGTTCAAGCAAGACGAAATTTGGCACAAGTAGTGTCGAACGAATGAATCCTGTTTTGCAGATATCACTAATGCGGCCGTCAATAATGACGCTGGTGTCCAACAAAACAACAGCATCATCTGATGGTTGGTGTGGTTCAGGCTGTCTTTTATCCGATCGCAAAAAACTCAGGGTAGATCGTAAATCATTCTGGCGCAGCGTTAACACGACAACGCTCAAATAAACGAGGATGATGGCTGAAACTAAAGGCACGATCTGTCTAAAAGGGTTCGGCAAGGTGGATAAGGGAAGGGTTAAAAGGGAAGCAGCGATTAATCCTAGAAAGATTCCGCCAATGATGGCAATCAGGCGTTCAGAAGTCATGCCAACCAGACTATTACGCACCTTTCTCAAGGGACGGACTGTAAAAATCGGGGTTAAAATCAGGCCAGCTAAAAAGCCCAACAACCCAAATACCAGCACATAGGCTGCCTTCTGCTGGGGTAAATCCAATAAATTAGCCAGACTGACCCCCAAATATCCGGCTCCCACAGCAACGATAATTGCACCTATAACACGGACGAAGAATTCATTACTAAAACGCATAATTCCGACTCTTGATATATAGGCTGCGCTGTCTCATGAGTAAAATAAAAAAGGGTGAGCGTACAATGCTGTACGTTCACCCGAATTAATCAATGATCTGAAAGCCCGGCAAAAAAGTGAAACCGGGNNTTACGTACGGCTTATCCTGCGGATAGTAGCACAGCGCTATGCAAATCGCAAGGAGTTTAGGTAAGGTCAGGTAAGGCGCGCGCTGGAGCTAGTTATCTATTTCTCCGGCTGTGCGCTGCCATGGCAGCTTTGGGCATCGGGGCATGGCCTACCGGTCGCGGCAATTGCATTTTGAACGAGCGGTTTTGAGGATGCGAGCCAGCAATTCGTGTCTCCGAGGTCAACCCGAACAAATGGTTTCCAGCAACGGAAAAGGCACCGATAAACAAAATTCGAGTGAGCCAGACCAACACGGCTACAAAGACGGGAACGATCTGTAATAGATCAGTCCGGCTCATTACTTCGTTGCCAAGTTCATGGCTCAGCAGGGTGATAGAAACGGCCCACCAGGTCATGAGAGCATTCATCGTCGCACCTAGGAGCCAGGCACCCATAAGATACCAAACCTCTCGACTTTGCCCCCTGTCGTGATCGGCTCCAAACAAGTATGCCAACCCGGCAAAATCGATGGCGCAGAAGGCGATGGCTAATATTGTAGCCCAACGTACCGACAGGAAGCTGGTTTCGCCTAAAAAATCCTCCAAGGCGTATCGAGTTGTATCAAAATTGAAGGTCTCAAAGGCCAGCAAGGCAACCAAAAGAAGTAATCCAATCAGTATTTGCCTTGGGACAATGGCTCTCATATTCGCCGATTGGGTAGACAGACTTTCTAAAAACGAGCTTCCCCGATTCTCCGGTCTTGGGTATGAGGATAACGAATTGTCCGGATTGATAACACGGCCGCTTTTAATAGTGCTTTCAGACCTCATCATCGACTCCTATCTCACAAAAACTAGTACCGGCCCTTAGCCGGTCCATAACTATTGCAAAGAGGGATACGGTGAAGTTGAGGAAGTCGCGCCCACAACCTCACCGTATCCTGGAAGAGGGTAGAACATTTGTACTATATATTAGCACAAACGTTCTATGCTTGTCAATGGGGTTTTTCGCTTTTTTTTCAAACAGGTGATTGGCACCTATTCGTCGTATCGGTGTCTGAATCAGCACTTGGTTGCATCGGTACCAGCTTGGTACAAGTCACCTTTAGTCTGAGTCCTTGTCATCTGATTTTTCGTTGTCGTTGCCCTCATCATCACCGTCATTTTCGTTGCCGCTGTCATCGTTGTCATTGTCGTTGCTATTGTCATCGTCATTGTCGTTATGATTGTCATTATTTTGGTTATCGTCGTCGCCGTCATCGTCGTTACCATCGCCGTCATTTTCATTCTCGCCGCTAACGTTTTCATTGTCGTTGTCGTTGTTGACCTCACTGCCTTCATTTGCATTGCTACCGTCCCCAGAAACTGCAGTTGGCGTTTCAGTAGGGGAAGCGGCTGGAATACGGATGACCTTCGTTGGCGTTGCAGTGGCCGTCGGCTTGGGAGTTTCTGTCGCAGTTGCCGTTGGCGTGGGCGTGGATGTGGGTGTCGCAGTTGGCGGCACTTCTGGGGTTACCACCTTAGCCTCTTGTGGAGTTGGTCCCGGTGTGGGTGATGGCTCCGGAACGAACTCGATGGTAATCGCATTAGCAATCAGCTTGCCATCTGATGTCATGGCTTCGATCCAAGCAATACGCCCGGCGATTGGTTGTCCCTCTACTTCTGTCAGAGAAGTAAGGGAGACCCGCAAACCAGCTACGATCCAGGTGTCTTCATTTACGGATTCGATCACACCACTGAAGGAAACCTCTGCTTGCTGCCCACTTACTAATAGCTGTTCGATCTCCAGGATCCGTTCCTCTTCAAAGCTTTTCTGTAATTCCTCTCTAGCAAAAAGATTTGTAGTCAGGGAAAGGCGCAAATCCTCAACCTCCCTCTTTGTGCTGTAGAGGAAATCTCCTGGCAAGGCTTCGGACGAGGCAAAAAACAAACCGGCAATGACAATGACAAAAATGACGAGGAGCGGACTCAGGGCCATTGTCATTCGCCTGAACCAGACGAAAAGCGCAGGCGGTTGGTCTGCACCATTGCTCATAGCAGCTGCTCGAGCCAACATTTGCTGACGGGATTCAGCTTGGGCGGCAAGGGAGTGAGCCACTCGAACTTTGGATAGGGCAACGGCTGTTTCCAGGATAGGGCGCAATTCATCCTCATTTTGAGGGTAGCGCTTAAGGATCTCGGCTATGGGTTGGCCACTCTCCAACGCCTGCAAAGCTTCTATAACCATTCGTTCGGATGAGGTGTCCATTAAGACACCTTCCCGGCCGACAACATGCGAGAAAGAGCAGCAACTGCCCTAGCCTGTAACTGTTTCACGGCACCTTCACTCTTGCCCATCGTCTGGGCCACATCCTTGATAGGCATCTCATATCCAAACCGTAAGGCGATGACATCCTGCTGATCTCGGGTGAGTTCGCCGAGCGCCTGATAAAGTTCGTCGAGTGTTTGCCGGTTTGAAATCGCATCTACTGGATCGGCCGTATTAGCCTCGATTGATTCGTTCAAGGTGGTGTGTTCCACTTGATAGCCCTGGCGGTGGTAGTCGGCTACGACGAAGGTAGCTACTCGATAGAGCCATCCACGCAATGTATTATCCGGCGCACTTCGATCTCGAACAGCACTGAGAAGTCGTGCAAACACCTCACTGGTCAGGTCTTCAGCCACCTGCTGGTTCCCCACTCGAAAGGCGATATATCGAAAGATAGCAGAATAGTATGCATCGTGTGCTTGACCCAATGCTTCAGGATCGAGATTGCGAACTCCAGCCAATAATGTTTGTTCATCTATCACGACGTACGCTGCTCCGTCCGTGTCTAGCAACAGCCTAGCGTTGCTGCTAAGGCCCGAAATATACCATAAAGCAGCGTACTGATAAGGGCGCACCTTGAATGAACTGGATATAGTGCACGATTTCTTGTGGATGATCGAACGAGTCGGATTGGTCCAGCCGGATCAATTCGAAGAACTAAACAGCTATTGGTTAGTCGTCATCGCCGTCATCGCTGTCGTCGTCGCCGTTGTCGCTGTCGTCATCATCGTTATCGTGATCGCCGTTGTCGTCGCTATCGTCGTCGTTGTCGTCGCCATCGTCGTCGTTGTCGTCGCCATCGTCGTCGTTGTCGTCGCTATCGTCGTCGTTGTCGTTTAGATCGTCATCACCATCGTCGTTGTCGTCGCTATCGTCATGGTTGTCGTTCAGGTCGTCATCATCGATGCCGTTATCATTATCATCGTCGTTGTCATTCAGGTCTTCATCATCGATGCCGTTATCATTATCATCGTCGTTGTCATTCAGGTCATCATCGATACCGTTATCATTATCATCGTCGCTGTCATTCAGGTCATCATCAAAGGAATCGTTATCGTTCCCGTAATCGATGTCATTCAGGTCGTCATCGTCGTAATTGTCTATATTCAAGTAGACGTCATCGAAACCATTATCGATATCATTGACGTAGTCATTCAAGTCGTCATCGTCACTGCTATTCAAGACTCCATCAACTTCGTTGCCAATGTTATAATCCAGATTTGCTTGCAACAATTCGATTTCGTTAGCTGCAATGAGCCCATCATCACCTATCACGACCCGGATCTTGACCGTATCTCCCACCTCAATTACATCTTTTATTTCGGTCTTGTCGTTGACGTTTACAAGTTGACCGTCGACAGTCCAACTTTGCTTGGTGATTGATTCAACTAGGCCTACGATATCAGATACCGTATCGGATACCGTTTCCTCCTGGAATTTTACCGGGACGGCCGATTCCTGGTCCGGCTGGAATGCTTCTTCAAACTCCTCGCCGTTCGAATTGCAGGCGACGATCAAGAACAGCAGTGAAAATAAGACATATATTAGGGGCTTAGAAAAATTTCGTAAAGACATTTGTAACTCCTTTATTTGTATCTTTTTAACTAATTGTTCGACAGGGACACAATTCCCATCACATAATAAGTCGGTCCAAGTAAAAGAAAGTAACGGTTAAGTGAAAAAATCCATACAAGATGACGGGGATCTCCCTACTTTTAAAACAAGGGCGGATGGCTTGAAGCCCATCCGCCCAGGTTGCCCACTTAGCAAATGTATCACTTATGGTTGGTCTACAGAATAGATCACGGCGTACTCATCTCGATACAATTCTTCTAACAAGGGATCCCCAGCGGCCACATCGATAAAATCCTTGTGTTTGAGATCAGAAAAGACATAACTGGCCCCGAAACGGTCGTGCATGATTTGTCCGGGCTGTTCGATCTCTCCCCGGGTTATCTGTCTCCATTCGCCAAATAGATCGGCGTCATAAAGCTCCATATAAGTGGGATCGAGGCCAATGGTGTAAACGTTAGTGGTGCTGTAGAAAAACAGGCGGGTGAAATCATCCCAGTCGGTTTGGAAGATAAGGCTACCCGGCGGTGTGTTTTCATGGAGCCAGGTAGCTGCTTCGGTATAGAGGTCGGCTGGTTTCGAACGGCCGACTGCTTCCCTGGCTTGGCTCAACGTCAGAGCAATTGGTATGGCTAATATAACCAGCAAAATGCCGGGAGCTAATTTTTCCCGTTTTCGCCGATCAACGAACCACTTCTCAAACAAGGGGGCGAGACTTAAGACAGCAAAGATGAGGGCAAAGGCCGGAAAATACTCCACGAAACGGCGAGAGCGGAAAAGCATAACAGCGAAAAGAATAGTGACTAAAAAGACAGTGAGGGTGACTCGATTCATGCGCTCTTTCCGCCATCCCCAGGCTAATGCGCCAATAGCCATTGCCGCCAGGGCAAATCCCGAGTTTTCAACCAGCGTCCAGGTCTCATATGGATACCATTCATTGCCAAGGCGAGTACCGGCATCCCCGATCTTAGGCAGCAAGTGGCTGGTTATGAAAGCGAGATTTTCTGGGAAGTATGGGTTGATTAAAAGTCCCAGGGCAACGCCAACCGCGGGGAAAACGGCCGCTTTCCATTCGATGCGTCGCTCCGTCATCCACGTCGCTACAAGATATATCGCACCAAAAACCAGGAGTAAGGGGAATGCATCATAAAGCCAGACATAGACAAAGCCCAAAGGCATCAGCAACCAATAACGCCGCTGAAATAGACAATAAAGACCCAAAACGAGCACCAGCAGAGAGGCCGCCTGGGCTCGAGGCATACTCAGTCGATATAAGAAGGCTTCCGACACGGCAAAAAGGCCCAGAGTCCAAATCGCCGCCCACCGCACATCTAGACTTCGCAATAACCACCAAATAGCTAAAAAGGCCAGAGACGGCAGGATGATGCTGGCCAACTTAGCTCCAAGCGTTAAAGATTGTCCACCGTCCAATGCCGGGTCTACACCCGAGAAGAAAGATAAGTAGAGGTGGTACAGCAGGTGATGATCGTAAAAGGCGCTCTCGTTTAATATCGTCAACGGCAACCAGATGAATGGGGGCTTCAAACCATCCTCACGAATGAGCCAGCCCATCCGGGCATGATAATATCCATCGGTACCCACCAGGCCGGCTGATCCAAACTGAACCAATGAAAACAAAATTAGAAGGACGATCGAAAAAACCAATGCGCTCGCCAGCAATCGCAGATTTGTATTTGAGAGCAGTTTTTTTTCGATAGCCTGGGCAGGGGAATATGCCGATGTTGGTGTTTCACTCGACGCTGTCATCGTGCCTCCATAAGTATAGTCGAGATCAGCAGGCAAAAGTCACGCCCGGTGGATAAAATGTGATGAGACCGACGAGGTTTTTACCTGATTGACACGAGACGCTAACCCACCCAATTACGATTCAATCACGTCTGTGGCCTGTGGAGCTGGTTCAGATCCGGGAAACTCGGTGCCGGGGCCATACTGATAGATATTTTGCCAGGGGATATAGTTGCTGACGAAGGTATCTTGACGAATCAAATCCCCGCTGGCGTTAAGGACACTTCGCCCAACAGTTACATCAGCGCCTTCAACCGCCCAGTCAACTTGCTCTATCTCACCAGCCTCGAATTCTTCGTTAAGCTCCCAGATATCTGCCTTGGCGGGCACGACGTTTTCGATGATTGGACCTTCCTTGACAATTTCCCTGCCCAAACCCGTGCTATAAAACTTGAAAGTCAGCGATGAATTGGCTTCACTGTAATAGTTCTCTATCAATAGGTGGTAAGGTGTGTCATTTATGAAGCGTAAATCGACAATGGGTGAATAGACCGTGGCATCCATCCCCGGACCTTCACCATCGTCATAATATCCTACCCGATAACCATGCTCCCACCTTTCAGTGATCGGAAACCCAGCCCAGAAAGCCGCCTGAAATGCCGTGGTGCTGACCTGGCACACCCCTCCGCCGACACCTTCTATCGTCCTGCCACCGGCAATGATTAAGCCTTGTTCATACCCCTGTTCGGCACTCACTTCACCCAGGAAATGATTAAAGGAGAACTCCTCCCCTGGAGCAATGACGATGCCATAGAAATTGCTGGCCGACCGGGCGATATTATGCATTCGTTCGTCGGCCGAACCATAAAACCAGGTTGTGCTCTCACTCACCAATTCAGTGATGCCCAACTCCTCGGCCGTAGCCTCTGAATGCACCGTGGGCACGATCTCTTGCAAAATAAAGGGCATCGAACGATCCGGCGTTCTGACCTGCTGAAGAAATTGTTCAACTGTGGCGTCGATGTCCAGGACCCGGCCGTTGACATGGGGTTCAACCAACACCAATTCTCGGGTGTTATCGTCAAAGTAGTACCGAGCATTTGCAGGATTTCGTTGTAGTAATTCCTCATAAGGGGTAAGCCAGGCGCGCAGGGCATTCTCGTCCAGGATCATCTGGGTCGATGCCTTGCCCTCGGCATCCTCGATAGTATGCACACGGATCAACTTGGCAAGTTCTTCAACTGATATGGTTGCCTTATCTAAATCCACGCCAGCCAACGGCTCCTGCAAATAGAGGGTCATCGGCCCACTCAAGACCTGTTGAATCTCCTGCGCCGCCTGGCTCGTATCATCGATCCGAGGATGTGTATCATGGATTAACAACTGGACTTGCGCATCTGATAAGCCATCGAGGGTTGAAATCAACCGGGCTCTGGTGTCGGCCACGTCCAGGCTTCGGCCGACTTGGGAAGTGGCATAAGTGACGTTTGTTCCATCAAAACCCAGGCTGGCGTCGGCGGCCGGTTGGTTTATTTCACCGGCGATCTGAGCAAGGGCTTGATCAAGCTGTCCTTCATCAAAAGTAACGATAGGCGCCACTTGG
>DOXE01000386.1 GCA_003519205.1 Chloroflexota bacterium | reverse complement strand
GGCAATGTTGGCGTCGACAGCGGTGCGGTTGGAACGTCTGGCTGCGTATCGACCGTAGTCTCCGGTTCTGCCTCACCGCCACAAGCTACCAGGATAATCAATATCACGAACAAAATCAGCAATTTTACTTTTCTCATCGTTTATTTCCTGTCAGGCACTTACTAGCCGCCCATAACCTGGCCCAATAAACCACATGATGGACAGCTACCATCTGGCCGCAACATGGCATAGCCCGCCTGTGGATCGGCTCCCCAAGTTGTGAAGTCCACATTGAAGACGATGGCCAAACGGACTTTCCCGCTATTGGCAGACACACTCGCCGCTTCTGCCAACCATTGAGCGTGCTGTCCAACCGTCGTATTGCCAGCCCAAGAGAATCTTTCTGGCACACCACCAAAATCTTCACCAGAAAGATAACCTAACTCAGTGAAGCAAACTGGACGTGAGCCACCAAAAGAATTGTAATACATGTTTAGGGTTGGCAATAAATACCAACTGTAGTGATTGCTACCGGCCGGATGGCCTGAGGCCGCGCTGGGTGACGTGGCACCTGCATTATGGTGCACGCCGATACAGTCCATGTAGTTGGCACCACCAGCCGCTGCGACGCCGGCCATATAACGGGCGTCAGACCAGGCATTCGTTCCGTTGTCAAAACCGGTTGGCGCCGGTGCACCCATAATAACCATCACATTGGGATTGGCCGACTTGATAGCATTGTAGGCTGGGGCCAGCATATTATTAACATACGAAGTAGGGTCAATTTGACCTGCTGGCCATTCAAAGTCGATGTTTTCTTCGTTCCAAACTTCGATGGCGTCTGGACCAAGAGCAGCAACTCCCCCTAAGAATTGAACGTAACTATTGAAGTCGATGCTGCTGGGATAGGCATCGGAGCCGGGTATGCTTAACAGTACTTTGAAGCCATTGCCATGGGCTTGAGCGATGCGGCCGGCTACAGAATCAGGGGAGTCACTTGGCCCCCACTTATGTTGGAATTTCACCCAATTCATCCCGGCACTCTTCATCAGTTGGGGATTAGCCAGGGAATGTGTTTGACCGCCCAATTCGAAACTTCCGCCTGCGGCCGGGGCGATGACCGGCGCCGGGGCAGCCCCACCCCCTCCACCACCAGCTACCGCTGAAGGTGGTTCAACCTCGATCACAGCCAGCAAATTAACATCCAGTTTTGAGTTAACCGTCAACAAATCGGCAAAGATCCAGCCCTCGGTTCCATCACTCTTTTGGACTTGAAACCAGGTGGAATCGTCGTTGCGTCCTGTCAGGGTCACTTTCGTGCCCTGATCCAAGCCACTGATAATTCCGTAGCCAACGCCAGGGCCTTTGCGGAAATTGGCTGGCGATTTGACGGCCGCATCGGCATCACCCGGGTCGATATCGGCCGCTTGAGAACCAGCGACAGCCGGTGCTGTAACTGTGGGCTCGACTTCGGCAACCGTTTCCTCTTCCGGTTCGGGCGTGGGAGTGGGTTGCGCTTCATTGACAGTTAAATCCAATGAGCCCAGGCTGGCGACGTTGTCGCCATGGGCAAAATCAGCTCGAACGACATATTTACCTGGCTTATCGCTGCCTGTCCATTGAAAGCTTAAATCCTCGCCACTACTACTGGCCATTACGCCCCCAGACTCATCCTCGACGACCCACAAAATGGCCGCACTGGCTGGTTGAGGCACATCACCATCGCCCAGATAGCTATTGATAGCCGCAGCATAACCATCGGCTTGTTCAAGATGACCCAGGCCTCGCACGGCCAGTCCACGCACATTATATCGATTTTGTAAGCGCCCTTGATGGCTGAGAACCGCCTCGCTGCTCAGCCACACCTCATGGGGTTGGTCAGACTGTTCGTATGTGTAGCGATAGGTCAGACTCTCAGGATCCCATTCCAAATCACCAGCGGAACCTGAAAGGGCAACCTCAATCTCCTCGCCCGGCTCGATCTCGGTAGAACCTTTAATAAACTCAAGCTCGCCAAAATACTCAAACGCTTTGTCGCTTTCTACTTCTCGCTCAGTCTCGCCAACGGCGTCGATGGAATTTACCGTGAGCAAAGGAGTCAACTTATACCGGTCAACCTGGCGTGTGGCCCATTCGACGATCTGTTGTGCTTCACCATCATCATCGTACAGGGTCGGATCGAGGGGCATCTGCAAGTATATGACATCGGCCGTCTGTCCAATTGCTTGCCAATCGTGGCCGGCCGTGTCGAATAATCCCTCATTAACGAATGGGGTTTCTAAGGTGACGATCAGGTCTAAATCCTGCTCGTGTAACGTGCCAGCAAGTTTACTTACAAAGGCAGTAAAAGCACCACGTTGGGCCGGATAAACACCCTGGTAGTCGAGGTTGACTCCATCAAAGTCTCCAGATTGAGCCTTGTCCACCAACTCCTGTACATTCCTTTCCTGGGAGCTGGGATCAGCTAATAGAGAGGATAAGGAAACCGTATCTAAGATGGCACCCGTATTGGTAGCCCTAAGATATTGTTGGTAGCCACCAGTGGGAACTGAAACGACCTCACCCAGCAATCGCCCCCCCTCGGCTAAGGTCAACGTACCGGCCGACACTTCGGTCAGAGAGGGCAACACGGCCGATGGTAATTCCTGTGCTGGCAGTACTTCTGCACCGATCTCTGGTTCAGCCGGATTCGACGTCTGCATGAGGGCTAGCGCCCTCGGAAGTGGTCCCTCAGCTGATGTGAGAAGAGTGCCGTTTTCGCTAACCTGGCTTGGTACGAAATTCCAAGCCTGCCCATCCCAACCGTAAAGATCCAACGTCTGGTAAGGCTGAGCCTGTTCGGGTATGACGATTTCGGCTTTGCCTTCTGGGACACCGCCGGCCTCATCAACCTTATAATTGACAATATAAACGTCGCTGGCGAGCGTCAGGTTTGCCGATATTGTCCCGGCTGCGCTGGTCCATTCTTCGCCAGCATCTCCACTTAAGAAAGTCGATTGAGCTAAAACCTCAGTTCCTACATCCTCAGATGTACTCGTCAGAGATAAAGTAAATTCATCAGAGGGATTTAGCGAGTCTTCTGACTCTGCTTGAGCCTGAGTAACACCGGTTTCAGCCTCACCGCCAATACCTAACCTCTCTGCCAATGATATCGGGGGCAAT
This sequence comes from Chloroflexota bacterium, assembly GCA_003519205.1. Classification (GTDB taxonomy): domain Bacteria; phylum Chloroflexota; class Anaerolineae; order Promineifilales; family Promineifilaceae; genus UBA11865. The sequence goes on along the minus strand of DOXE01000386.1, from coordinate 2,332 downwards.
AATAATCCGGCGATGATAAGGAGAACCACCAAGACGATTCCAGCAATGATTAATCCAGTAAAACGCCGGTTATTCTCCTCTGGGGTTTCTTGCCCCTCTTCGGTCGGGCGCTCTTCATCCATAACTTTTTCCTCCTCCAAGCCGGCGTTTTGGCGATGCTCTGTTGGTTCGGATTCATGCATTCTTCCCGCACACAAAGCCTGGCTTACCGGCTGTTATTTTTCAAAGAGCCTACTAGTTTACGTATTTTCTGGCCATTGACATGGTATCTCTCGGTCGTCATTAACCGATGGCTCATCTAAAGCCCATTCGAGACCAGTTTGAATTTTCAAGCAAACAAAAGGCGGCCGTCTCACAACGCCGCCGGTTCAACTATCTATCTAATAAAAGGTTCGTCAGCGGGAAATTCTAGCACATGGGGTGAGTCCCGCCAAACATAATGAATGGAGCAAGGGTGGATCGTAGGAGCAGAGAAGGCTTACCGTTCGGGAATGATTTAGGTATTCCAAAATGCGAAAACCTGACGTGTTGATCAAGCGATTGGCCAAATCATTATGTCAAACACTTGGTGCCAGGATTGTGGCTCCAAAACACTTAACTTATGTCAAGACCATAAACCAGAGTATCGGTATGGAAGTCTTTCCAACCAAACCAAAATACGATCGTACTTTTAATCCGTTCTAGTGAACTACCGGCCATTTTTCCTGAAGTTGCCTGGCCGGTGAGGGCATTCCATGTGCTGCCAGTTTCCAAATCCCTCAATGTGAAGGGATTCTCCGAGGAAATCTCAAAGGATAATGTTTCATCCCCTACCCGGCGATCGTAAACGACACCGGTCCCATTCTGGCGATAAAATACTACCAGAATATCCTGACCGGCTACAGTATCATTGACCATTTGTTCGCTGCTGAGCACCCTGAAAGGATAGGCGATGGCCGTCCCATCGATTTCAACGCCGATCACGAACTCTTTCGTTGCCAGGCGGTCATCCCTGAAAGTTTCGCCAATAACACCGGCCGAATTTGATTGGTAATAGCCAACATAAGGATCGCGACCCCCTCTAAATCCTTTCCTCAAAGCCAGCGTTTCCGGGTGCATCTCTTTCCATTGCCCCCAAGTCGTATGCCAGGAAGGCAAAAACTCCAGCTTTGTCCCTTGCATATCACCAGCTACCGATTCACCAAGTAATTGACTCCAAAGAGATTCAGTCTGCCGGTCATACATAACGAGCACGTTACGAATCAGTTTTCCCGAGACACCAAATGTGAGCTCGCGATCTTCAACTTCTCGAGCATACACGATGCCCGTAAAACATAGCGGTCACCAGGTAACGGCGAGCTTAATGCCGCCGACAGTATCGTTCACTATCTCGTGCGAGCTCAATAAGGGAATGGAGTAAGCCCGAGCATCACCATTAAACTCGACGCCCAATATCAGCTCGTCGTCATCATATGTCTCATTCCCTTCTTCCAGGGCAATAAATTGCGGATTATCAATGGCCTGGATGGCATCACGGGGTAAAACCGTCACGATTTCATAGTTATCGTATTTTTCGCCTGTCGAAGAGCGCAAGTTATCAGCACCTTTTAGATCTTCTTGGGTAGACGTATTCCTTGAATCGGCCGTCTTAGCGCATGCAACCAATAGTAGGCTAAAGCACAGAAACAACCAGTTGTTTGAGACACCGCGGACTTTCTTGAAAATCACTCTTCTTTATCTCCAATTCAGGTAATCGTCGACGCTAACTCACCTCGACTCAAAAATGATTCTCTAAAAAACCATTACCCCACCCCAAAACCCGGTACTTAATGGATTTGTCATAGCCAATTTTAACAGAGCTAAGGAGACAATTCTGTAATTTTGACACCCTCCCGGCCGCTGCTATACTCTCGAGCGGTTATTGATTGACATCCCACGGATTCTCATTGAGCGACTTTTAGGAGTATTTCATGGCATCGGTAGCACAACTCTTCGTAAATATGCCCAAGGCCTTTGACGCCAATAAGGCTGGCGATATGAACGCTACAGTTCAGTTCGACTTATCAGGTGAAGGTGGTGGTCAATGGTATGTGGTCGTGGCCGATGGGGTTTGCGATGTCGAGCAAGGTGCGGCCGAATCACCTACGGCAACTATCCGGATGGATGCAGACGACTATGCTGCCCTGGTTGCCGGTGACCTGAATGCAATGGAAGCGTTCATGCAACAGAAAATCAGAGTCGAGGGGGACTTGAATACGGTTATGAAGTTCCAGACCCTTTTCGGATAGCCTGACAACACCATTACCAGATTATTCTCGACAATTAAGAAGCTCTGCCGGTAGACACGGTTGAG
>DOXE01000301.1 GCA_003519205.1 Chloroflexota bacterium | reverse complement strand
AGAGTAGTGACAGGGATAGACCATGCGACCGACGATTGAGATCACCCATCCAGATGGTCGGACCGAAACGGTTCAACTAGCACGCGACCGGACGACGGTGGGCAGGGGCAGCCAGGCTGATATTCGCATCAGCGATAACCGTGTTTCCCGCGAACATTGCGCCCTAGAGGTCAAAGGGGAAAAACTCTACGTAGTCGACTTGGGCGGAAGCAATGGCACGTGGATTGGATCTACGAAGATCCTGGCCAATGTTCGCGAACCTTTTCCGTTCGAGGCAGTGGTTCACGTTGGCCCGGCGCAATTACGTCACGTTTCCACGACACCTCAGTTCGATCCGGAAAGTGATCTGGAGTCACTTGCTTTTGCGCCGGCCGCTCCACAGCCGCCAAAGCAAGGTAAACCATCGGCCAGGCCTTTTTCACCGGCGGCTGCCGCGGGCCCGCCTAGTCAGTCGGCGGCAACTCTAGAACCGCTGGAAAGACGGATATCGATGCGTGCCGGGGAACGAAATAGCCTGCAATTAGCGATTAGTAACCAAAGCAAAATAGTCGACCATTATACGCTATCTGTTGTCGGTTTGCCCGCTACCTGGATCACGCTTCCTCGTGGGGGGCTAGAACTGTTACCGCGCCAAAACGGAACTCTNNCATCGCTCTGCTAAATCAGCAGGGACAGGTGGTGGCAGAGACCACGGCCGAATTGGAAATCTTACCTTTCCACGAAATGATTCTGGACGTTCGGCCAAATCCATATCAAAGTCGGTCTGGTGGGACCCTGGTGCTGACAGTTGAAAATCAAGGTAACGCGCAAACTGACTATCGAATCGACGTCATCGAGCCAAGCGATTCCTTAGAAATTACAGTTGATCCCCCAACCGGATCAGTAGCCCCCCAGCAGAGTCGCCAGAGCAACGTTCTCATCAATCCCCGGAAGCGTAACTGGGTCGGGAATGCCAAACGTCTTACCATGACGATAACCGTGAACTCGAGCCAGCAATCGGCTACGGTTTCGCCGGTTTACACCCAGCTCAGCACCATCCCTCGCTGGCTTCCTATCCTTCTTCTGTTGGCTTGCTGTGTCATCATCCCCCTCTTCGGTTTTCTGGCTTGGCCAGAGGTGAAACCAGCGCTATTCCCAACTGCCACAGCTGTGCCTACTGGCACACCAGAAAACACACCTACGGCTACCCAGGATATTCCAGCCACGCAAACGGCCACACGAGCGATCTGGCTGGAACTAGACGACGACGGCGATGGCTTGCTGAATAGAGAAGAACTCGAGAATGATACCCTGCCAAACGCCAAAGATACCGATGGCGATGATCTGAGCGACTTTGACGAGCTCAAGAAGCACGGTACCGATCCGACAAACCAGGACACCGATGGCGATACCGTTTCCGACGGCGAGGAGGTAAATGGCGGCCGTTGCCTGAGTCCTAACAGCCCGGATACGGATCTGGATGGCATGCGGGATGACATCGATCCCGATTCCTGCACCGGCGTTACGCCAACGCCTTCTCCGGTTCCTGATTTCGCCCTTGGCGGGCAAATTCACTCGGATGAAAATCTGGACGTATTAGAAGAAGCCCGGATGACCTGGGTGAAAGTTCAATTGCGGTTTGGCTTAGGAGCGGATGCTAGTTCTACCATCCAAGATGCGACCAAATTCAAAGAAAAAGGCTATAAAGTACTGCTGAGCGTCGTCGGCAATAAGGAGGAATTGGAGAGAGGCGGAGGCTATAAACAAGCCTTCGCCAACTTTCTAGGCGAAATCGCCCCCGTAGCCGATGGGATTGAGGTCTGGAATGAGCCGAATATCCAAAACGAGTGGCCAGTTGGAAAGATTAACCCGGCCGATTATACCGAGATGTTGCGATTGTCTTACGACGCCGTCAAGTCCACGAATCCTCGAACCCTGGTTATCAGTGGTGCTCCAGCGCCAACAGGAGTCAACAACGAGACAGTGATGTCAGATGATCGATATATCCAGGGCATGATGGCAGCTGGTGCTCGTAACTACATGGATTGCATTGGCATTCATTATAATGCCGGGGCGACGCCACCCAGCGCTGAAAGTGGACACCCGAGTGATAGTACAGGCCATTATTCCTATTATTATTTACCAATGGTTGATCTTTATTACAATGCCTTTAACTCGGAAGGATCGGGATCTGAAATACCGCTGTGTTTCACAGAAATCGGTTATCTTACGCCCGATGGATTTGACGAAACGTTAGCCCAGATTGGAGCAAATAACTTTCTGTGGGCCGAAGGGACCTCGGTTCGCGATCAGGCAGAATGGCTCGAGGAGGCTTTGCTTCGCGCCTGCCGCAGCGGTAAGGTGAAATTATTTATCGTCTGGAATGTGGATTTTGAAGGGTATGGTCAGGACCCCCAGGCTGGTTATGCGATTTTGCGGCCGAATGAACGGTGCCCGTCTTGTGAAACTTTGAGCCGCGCGGTGGGCGCCTTAAGAAATGAAGGGTGCATGCGATAAGGGCTTAGAAAACCCACTAATGGTAAGGTATATGACCTGTCGACCAATCGCCGTGATGTTTATCTTGTTTTTAGCCGCCAGCCTGGCTTGCCAATCCNNGTGGGGCAACTTCAGGCGATATGGGGACGGCTGGTCCAGCTAGCACAGAGGAAAGTGCCTCGGGTTCAGAAGGTGAGACCCCTGTTCAAGAGGAGACCCCATCAAATGGGGCTTCGGCGGGTGGAGGAACTGCAAGCGCATGTCCGGCTGGCGGACAAAATAGGTTGCTGAATCCGAGTTTTGAAGGATCATATGCCGCCTTTGGTGCTTTTAAAGAACTAAATCATGCAGCTAATTGGTTCCCGTGGTGGCAGGATGGGGCTAATAATCTACGCCCCGAATTCAAGCCGGCCGAGGTATCTGTTGCGCCTAATCGAATTCATAGTGGCAACACCGCGCAACAATATTTTAAGAGTTTTGGCCAATTTAAAGCTGGTTTGTATCAGTCGGTCTTAAATGTAACGCCGGGTAGCCGTCTGCAATTTAGCGCTCACGGCCAGGCCTGGTCCTGCGAAGAATTTGGCCTCTGCCCC
>DOXE01000414.1 GCA_003519205.1 Chloroflexota bacterium | reverse complement strand
GCCATCTTGTGTGTGAGCATTTAGGATTCCTACGATCTGTTCGATTTCATCTGCTGGCAAGCCAACATCCATTAAGCCCCCGACTGATTCTCGTAATATCTTTATACCGGAAATGAGGATCTGAATGGCAACAACGAGGGCTATTACCGGATCGAGCCACACCCATCCAGTAATTCCCACAGCCCCCACACCCACTAAGACTCCGGCTGTGGTCCAAACGTCGGTCATAAGGTGTTTAGCATCGGCAACTAATGTTATCGAGCGGTACTGGCTGCCTGCTCGATAAAGAATTCGGGCGACCACAAGATTAAGTAAAGCAGCGATAATCGATATGATGATGCCAACGCCAATTTGTTCAATGGGCTGTGGGTCCATTAATCGATTGACGGCCGCGATTCCGATCGTCAAGGAGGCCACCAAGATCAAGGTTCCCTCAACTCCACTGGAGAAGTATTCAGCTTTGGTATGCCCATAAGCATGCTCTTCATCCGGTGGCTGAGCAGCCACCGTCAATACAATTAGTGCCACTACGGCCGCCACAAGATTTGCTGTCGATTCGATCGCATCTGACAACAAACCCACGGAATCGGTGAGAAAATATGCCCCGGCCTTTAATAAGATCGTCAATAAGGCTGCTGATACTGATAACCAGGCGTATTTGATAAGGAACTTTCGATCGTTGATCATGAGTTATATCGCCGAGTTATATTAGGAAACAGGTAATCGGAAAAAGTATGAGCCAAGTCATACTCAGGCGACCAATTCCAATCCCTTTTAGCCGCAGAGTCATCTAGTTCCGCTGGCCAACTGTCAATGATGTTTTGCCTCTTGAGATCCGGCTTAAAAACGATATCAGCCTCAGGAAAAGCCTCTAAAACCAGATCTCGAATTTCAATAGCCGATAAACTGAAACTGGTCACATTGTAAACTCGCCGCTGCAAGGTTGATTGCCGAGCTTCAGCCAGTCGCAGAAGGGCACTAATCGCATCCGGCATTGCCATGAAAGGGATGCGCGAATCTTCGCGAACGAAACATGAATAGGGCTTCCCTCTTGCCGCTGCATGAATCATTTCAGGTGCATAATCGCTGGTTCCCCCGCTCGGGACGGTGAAGGCACTTATCAATCCAGGGAAACGCAAACTACGAAAATCCACCGTCGTTGGTCGTTTTGCCGCCAATTGATGGTAGTGCTGGCAATAGTAGTTACCTAGTAATTCGCAATATAATTTATTACAACCATACATGGTAGTAGGGTTATTCCATTCCCATTCCCTGACGCTTCTATCACGTTCTTTTGTCTTCAGATCTGGCATTCCATAGGCTGCGATCGAACTTGGGAATATGAAGCGTACCGNNAGCAACGCCGCCAGGTGATAAATCACATCCACTTCATACTCACCAACAAGTCTCGACAATAATCCCCAATCCAGAATATCACCTTCGATATGTGTAACCGAATTTCGAAACTCCTCCGGCAATGGTTTTAGATCTAAGGTCAGAAGCATATTGTCTGTATTTGCCGAGAGGCTTTTAATGAGTGCCTGGCCTATTTCGCCAACAGCTCCTGTGATAAAGATAACTTTCTTACGCATGTGAACTCCTAAAAGTTAAGACTGGAAAAACAGGATGAATAAGATTTTTGCCTTGTCCTGCCGGCTTCTAGTTTTTTGTTAGGAACATTCTACGACTGGGCTGCATTTTGGCAACATGCCGCATAACGGAACATATGAACCTAGTCGTGGCCGATACGGTTCTATCAAAAGACGAACATTTAGGCCGTTCTTGTATTGCAATGAAAGCCTTACCCTTGGTAAACTCCATCCCCATATGCGGCAACGAGATATATTTTCTTTTTGGCTCCCTCTGTTCGCCAGTTGGCTTCTGATGACCACCGAAGGTCCTGTCGTAAGTGCTTTTATCAACCGACTTCCCGACGAAGTGATTATGTTGGCGGCTATGGGAATCGTTACCAGCCTATCGGTCACTATTGAAAGCCCGATAATCAATTTATTGGCTACATCTACTGCATTGACCCGAGATAGGCCAGCTTATCTATTGCTTCGGAAATTTACCTTTCACTGGATGATAATCCTCACCCTGATTACTGTGTTGCTGGCATTTACTCCATTATTTGAATTTATCGTCGTCGATTTAATGAATGTGCCTCAGCCAGTGGCAGATTGGGTTAGACCTGGCTTACGCATCATGAGTTTTTGGAGTGCTGCGATTGCCTGGCGAAGATTCTTGCAGGGGATTATGATTCGCTATAATCAAACCCGCAAGGTAGCCTGGGGAACCATCGTTCGATTAGGTGCTTCCGGTGGCATTGTCTTGTTGCTGTCTATGCTATCTCAATGGCCAGGCGTCGTCGTTGGGTCGGTCGCACTTATGGCTGGAGTCATCGCCGAAGCTTTGTACGCCACCATAGCTGTGCAGCCAATCCTCAGGCGAGAATTAGCACCAGGAAGTCCTTTATATGACGGCCAACCTCTTACCTATCGCAAACTCTTCTGGTTTCATTTACCTCTGGCTGCCACCTCGCTATTGGCCCTCTTGGTCCAACCACTGGTTGCCTTTAGCTTGGCGAGATCGTCTAATCCCACACTGTCATTAGCAGCTTGGCCAGTTGTTTTCCAATTTACGCTTGTTGCCCGGTCAGCCGCATTTGCCCTACCCGAGGTGATTATCGCCCTCTTTATTGGTCAGGATACATTCCGTCCGCTACGCCGTTTTACGACAACTTTGGTCATAGCCAGTACTTTGTTTATGGTTTCGATCATACTGACTCCGTTATCAAGCTTATATCTTCTTGGAATCCAAGACTTGACTCAACCCGTTGCCTTTATCGCCCGAGCTGGGCTTCTTTACTTCATCCCTTATCCGGCTTTAGCCACTCTCATATCCTGGATTCGTGGCCTTCTCATCAATCGTGGGGCAACCCGTCCCGTAAATGGAGGAATGGCCATAAATCTCTTCGTGACTGCAATCGTGTTGTATATCGGCCTTTTATATAATTGGCCGGGAATCAACGCAGCAGCGATTGCTTTATGTTTGGCGGCCGTGGCAGAATTCGTCTTCTTATGGTGGCGCGTTGAAGGCGTTCTCGATTTTAAATTCTCCATAATCGAATTTAGACGAACCCCGGTAGCCGGATAGAAATGACCAGCAATATCCTCATTGTCTATGCAAAGGAGTTATTACAGAATGATACAGGTTCGACAGCTTCCACTAGGACCACTCCAAACCAACTGTTATCTGCTTGGATGTGAAGAAACGTTGGAGGCGGCTGTCGTCGATCCCTCCTGGGACGGCCGAGCTATTGTTGCTACTGCAGAGAATGATGGTTGGGAGATCACCCATATATTATTGACTCACAGTCATTTCGATCACGTTGGGGGCCTGGATGAAGTTAAAGCATTGACCGGAGCACCAATCTTTATTCACGCCGATGCGGTGGATATGCTCGAAAACACGACGATGTCGGCCGCTTTTTTTGGTTTACGCGTTTCTGTGCTACCTCCCCCGGACGAGTTTTTGTTCGATGGCCAAGATATTCAGGTTGGTAAGCTATCCATTAAAGTCATGTACACACCTGGTCATGCTCCAGGCCATGTGTCATTTTATTTGCCGGACTATCGCGTTTTATTTGACGGTGATGTATTGTTTCAAGATGGTATCGGTCGCACTGATCTACCGGGCGGTGACTATACCACCCTGATGGAGACTATCCAAGAGAAGCTCTTGAGCTTGCCTGATGAAACAAAGGTTTTTTCAGGCCATGGCCCGGTAACGACCATTGGACAAGAGCGAAGAAATAATCCGTTCCTGCAAGAGATCGCCGGCTAGTTCCTCGCTTTGGTCTATTCTGGTTGAGGTGTAAATGTTGCCGTAGGAGTACTTGTTGGAATCGCGCCTAGCCAGGTAAAAAAAGCCTCATCGCTGTTAGATCCACCAAAAGTATAAATAAAACTTCCATCCTCACGTTCGCCAACCACCTGGACGATACGCACGCGCCAGCGAAAGACGTGCTCTTCCGGAACAGCCGGCCGCCATGAACCCGGTACAGAAAAAGATGACTGGCGTGTAAAGCCTCTTAGCGGATGGCTATCGACGTCAGTTAGGTCGGTCAATTCGACCATGTACCACTCATCATCTTCAAGATCTTTGACAGCTGCCCATTGTAAAAATAGGGGCTCACCAGGTGTCTCCACAACTGTACCATTGGCAGGAAAAAGCAAATGGGGTCCGGCCGGAGGTTCTGTTGCGGTCGGTGTTGGCGATGGCCCAGCAGTCGGTGGAATTGCCCCACCATGGATGATTTCTGGAATACAGATGACATCTCCCGGCTGAAGAACAGATTGTTCGGTTAGGCGATTAACTGCCAAAATTGCCTGTAAATCCACTCTCTCGCGAGCAGATATACCAAAAAATGTATCTCCTCCCTTGATTTCATACATTTGACAATCAGTCGGATCGGCGATGACTGTCTCTCCAACGATTTCAATTTCCACCGGCGCTAAGGGGGGTGTCGCAGTTGGCCATGGAATAATGAGCTGTTGAGAAACCTGTATACCAGAACCAGCCGGTAATCCATTTACTTCTGCGATGCTTTCCATCGTTACTCCATATCGCAGACTTAGCCCAAATAGGGTTTCGCCTAAAGCGACGTTATGCGAACGAGGTGGTTTGGGAGTGTCAGTTGGGGGTGGTGTCAATGTAATCGTAGGCGTATCTGTTGGAGGTGAGGTAATGGTCGCCAGTGGTGTCCATGTCGATGTTGCTGCCTGGGTTGGTGGTAAGCTTGTCGAGGTAGGAAATAATGCCAGAGTCGCTGCGGCTGGGTTTTGTATTACGAGAAATCCTAATATACAAACGACGACAAAGACACCAATAGCCATCACGATCGTTAACCGCGATTGCCGTTCATGCAACACCGACTCGACGACTGGGATGTGCGTTAATTCTTCATCATCTTCTAATCGAGCACCTTCGATTGATGTTGGTTCAACCAGTTGTTCAAATTCGGGTCCCAATTTCGTCGGTGGTTCTTGTTCGTCGCTTAGATCGAGGATCGCTTGGGCCGATTCTAGCTCAACTTGATCTGCCGTATCATGGTGGGATTCCTCTATAGCCCTTTGCTCATCTAAAATAAGATCAACATCAGCACCACACATGAGGCAACGGCCGTTGGTTGTGAGCTGGAGAACGGAATCACAAACCGGGCACCTCTTTGATTTATCTTTATCCAATGAATCTGGATTAGGATTCTGTAGTGAATCGTTCATGGAACAAGTGATGGGAATAGCCGGGCTACCGTTCGGCTAGCAAATCGAGGACGCCAGTGCTTTTCTGGATGAAAATACCGCATCAAAATTCGGCATTATACCAGAGTTATACTCCTGTTCAAGCTGTTGTGCTTCTCTCTCTTAGATAGTACTCACCTGGCGAAGGGACTTATTGCAGGAACATTTAAAGCCAGTATAATTTGGTTAGACACTCCCCTAAGAGGGAATTTCGCGAGGAACTAATTTGTTTATGGACAACGCAGTAAAGAATGCGCCTGATGGTGCAGAACACCCGATGAGTTTTTTCTTAAACGATGATTACTTTCCGGAATTGCCCCAATCAGGTGAAATTCGCGAAGGTCAAGTTGTCGCCCACCGGAGCTTTGAAGTATTGATTGACATTGGAGCCAAGTCAGAGGGAATTATTCCAGGGGAAGAGTTGGAATCACTGGACTCCGATACCCGGGAACTTCTGACAGTAGGCAATTCAATCCCCGTCTACATTGTCAATCCTGAAGATCAGAATGGTAACATTATCCTTTCCTACAGTAAAGCGGTAGAGGAAGAAGATTGGCTAAAGGCCCAAGAGCTCTTGGATAGTCAGGAAGTCTATAAGGGAAATATTATCGGTTACAATCGCGGTGGAGTTCTGATGATGTTTGGTCAGGTGAGGGGCTTCATACCAGCGTCCCAACTCAGCAATCACCACCGGACAAAAGAAAAATCGGGTGATGAAAGACTACAAGAGTTAGTTGGTCAGACGGTGACTGTGAAGGTAATCGAGGTTGATCGGAGCAGTAACCGCCTCATCCTGTCTGAGAAAGCGGCGATGAAGGAGATCAAGGCTGCCCAGCGCCAAGAGCTTTTAGGAGATCTCGAAGAAGGGGAAATTCGAGATGGGCGAATCGTCAATCTAGCCGATTTTGGCGCCTTCGTCGACATTGGTGGTATCGAAGGCCTGGTACACTTATCCGAATTAAGCTGGAAGCGTGTAAACCACCCGGCTGATTTGGTCGAAGTGGGAGACGAAGTCCAAGTATTCATTCTTAGCGTTGACGAGGAGCGTGGGCGGGTGGCCTTAAGCCTTAAACGCTTGGAACCAGATCCGTGGACAAAAGTAGACGAACTTTACAAAGAAGGGGAACTGGTTGAGGTAACCATTACAAAATTAACAAAGTACGGCGCATTTGCTCGGTTGGATGACGATTATTCTTTAGAAGGGCTAATTCATATTTCTGAATTATCAAACGACCATGTGGATTTACCTCAAGAAATCATTGAAACTGGGCAGGTCGTCTCAGCACGAATCATTCGCGTTGATTCAGATCGACGCCAGCTTGGTCTAAGCCTCAAACAGGTAGCATCGGCTGATTATCTAGAGAACGATTTGGCCATTGCCAGCGACGTTGAATCTGATAATTGATATTGATTTCAGGACACTATCAAGTATTTGGCTGATTGCTCCAACCTTTGGAGAGCCGAGGTGATTTATTGTGAATTCCAAGAATTGGGAACGCTTTACTCAAAGAGCCCGCAGGGTGTTGAGCCTGGCGCAAGAAGAAGCAGAGAAACTCAATCATAGTTATATCGGTAGTGAGCATGTGTTAATCGGCCTGATCCGGGAAGAAGGCGGTGTTGCCGGCCGGGTTCTACGGGAACTTGGTCTCGAGGAGCATCGCGTTCAGGCCATGGTAGAGCGGCTATCCGGAGTCGGGACGCGAACTCCATTTACAAAGATAGAGTTATCGCCAAGCACTAAGCGAATTCTCGAGCTGGCTGTCGATGAAGCCAGGCGTATGGGCCAACACTATATTAGTACAGAACATTTACTACTTGGTCTGGTTCGCCAGAATGAAGGCGTTGCGATGGATGTTCTCCGGAAGTTCGGCATTAGCGCCGAGCAAGTCCGTAGACAGACCAGGCGTGTGCTGAAAGAAAGTCCGGTTTCAACCACTGAAAGTCAATCTAAGGGTGGCAAACGAGAAAAAAGCAAAACACCACTCGTCGATCAGCTCGCCACCGATCTGACCGCTTTAGCTGATGAGCATAAGCTGGATCCGGTAATTGGCCGGAATACTGAAATTGAACGAGTCATCCAAATCTTAGCCCGGCGCACCAAGAACAATCCAGCTTTGATCGGCGAGCCGGGTGTTGGTAAAACCGCGATCGTTGAAGGTTTAGCCCAACGTATTGTCGATGGTCAAGTGCCGGAGGTGCTTTACAACAAACGAGTCCTCCAGTTAGATGTTGGCAGCCTCGTTGCCGGTACCATGTACCGTGGCCAATTCGAGGAACGGCTTAAGCGGGTGATTGAAGAACTAAAATCCAGTGACGCAATTCTGTTCATCGACGAAGTGCACATGCTAGTAGGCGCTGGTTCAGCAGGCAGTGCAGTGGATGCAGCCAATATTCTTAAACCCGCACTTTCTCGCGGAGAGCTACAATGTATTGGGGCTACCACCCTTGANNATTAAGTCTGCTTATGAAAAGCATCATAATCTAACTATAACCGACGAGGCCATTAATGCTGCGGTTAATCTTTCCACCAGATATGTGACCGATCGATTCCTACCAGATAAAGCTATTGACTTGATCGATGAAGGCTCATCTCGTGTGCGAATGTACCGTGCTTCTCAGCCGCCTGATGTGCGGGAGGCTTACGAGACATTGCGGCAGTTACGGGAAGAGCGTAATGAGCTGGTCGAAGCTGGTAGCTATGACCAAGCCGCACAGATTAGAAAAGAAGAAGAAGAGGTCCAACGGCAATTGGATGAGCTTCGAGTTGGTGACGTCGACGTAAAAGAGTCTCTTTTGGTAACGGCCGAGGATATTGCCGAGGTGTTATCGATGTGGACGGGCATCCCTGTTATTCAGCTCTCCGAAGAGGAATCCGCCCGATTGCTCGACATGGAAGATGAGATACATAAATATATTGTTGGGCAAGACGAGGCGATAGAGGCCATCTCCAAGGCAGTTCGCCGGGCACGTGCTGGGATGAAAGATCCCAGAAGGCCAATTGGCTCTTTTATATTTTTGGGACCCACAGGTGTCGGCAAGACTGAATTAACGAAAGCCTTGGCCAGGTTCTTATTTGGCAGTGAAGATGCTCTGATCCAACTTGACATGTCCGAGTTCATGGAGCGGCATAATGTTGCCCGTCTGATCGGCTCTCCTCCTGGATATGTGGGTTATGAGGACGCCGGTCAGCTAACGGAAGCCGTTCGTCGTCGCCCTTATTCCATCGTTGTCTTTGATGAGATCGAGAAAGCACATCCTGAGGCATTCAACATTTTGTTACAGATAATGGAAGAAGGCCATTTATCAGATGCAAAGGGATTGAAAGTCGACTTTCGTAATGCCATCATCATCATGACCTCCAATGTTGGAGCTGAGACGATTAAAAAGGGTCCAAACCTTGGCTTTTCCTTCCAACGGGATATGTCTGTCGAAGAAGAAGAAGCCTACGGTGATATGCACAAAGTATTGATCGATCAGCTTAAAAGGACCTTCCGGCCTGAGTTCATCAATCGTGTGGACAGCATCATCGTCTTCAGACAATTGAATCAACAGGACATCCGCCAAATCGTCGATATCATCATTGAAGAGGTGAATGAGCGTTTAGTAGAACATGAATTATCTTTGGCTGCATCCGATGCCGCTAAAGATTGGCTGATGGAAAACGGTTACGATCGCG
>DOXE01000512.1 GCA_003519205.1 Chloroflexota bacterium | reverse complement strand
GAAAACGGCTGTAGCTGAGGCCGTCCTGAATGCCATCGAACATGGCAACCGCTATCGGTCCGATTTGCCGGTTTCTATCCGATTCCGAGTTTCTTGCACGGCTGTGGCCGTGCAAATCACCGATCAGGGAAATGTTCCGATTCGTGATCCCGAAACGCCCGACCTGAGCGCCAAAGTGTCTGAACAAGGGCCGCCCCAGGGCTGGGGCTTTTTCCTGATTGAGCGGATGGTGGACGACATCCAGATTATTAGTAACGGCATTCATCACAGCATCGAATTATTTCTGTACCTGGAATCTATGTACACGACAAAAACTAGAGGTTTTCAACTTTACCATAAACAAATTTGAGTGTACGATGTGAGATTCAAAAACCATCACCAGGGAGAAAGCTTCAATGGTTCACATCATGCAACTCAAGGATGTTTTAAGCACGCACTTGGCCTGGCATGGCGCTCGCCTAAGTTTCTTGGCGATGTTTTTCGTCGCCTTGTTCAAAGTCAAAACGGTCAATTTGAGCCAAATTGCGACCGCCCTTAATCCAAAAGCAAAAGTAGGTTCAAATTATCGTCGGTTGCAACGCTTTTTGGCTGATTTTGAGCTTGACGATGATGCTATCGTCAAGTTGATTGCATCATTAGTCCCCAGACCGGACGAAGGCTACACCTTGAGCCTGGATCGAACCAACTGGCAATTTGGCACATTTTCAATCAACTTGCTGGTGCTAGCCATCGTTCATAATGGGGTTGCCTTGCCTGTTTACTGGATGTTCCTGGACAAGAAAGGCAACTCCAATACTGCCGAACGAATTATGATTATGGAGCAGTTCATTGCCACTTTCGGCACCAGTAGTATCGCCTGGCTGCTGGCTGACCGTGAGTTTGTGGGCAAAAAATGGTTTAAGTTTCTACGTCAACAAAAGATACCTTTTCGCATCCGGCTCAAACAAAACTTTCAAGTAGCTGGTCAAAAGGGTCAAATTCCGGTAATGGCTATCTTTCAACATCTGAAAGTCGATGAAATGTTAGCTCTACCTCGCCAACAGCTCATTTTGGGTCAGCAGTTGTATCTGATTGGGCTTCGGCTCGAAGATGAGTATCTTTTGATTGTCACTGACCAGAAGCCAGAAACCGCTTTGGAAGATTATGCCAAACGGTGGAATATTGAAACCTTGTTCGGCATCCTCAAATCCAGAGGTTTCCGCTTTGAAGAAACTCATCTGGCTGATGGTGACCGCATCAATAAGCTTCTGGCTTTATTAGCTTTAGCCACCGTCTGGGCTTTCAAAGTAGGTGAGTGGTGGCACGAACAAGAACCGCTGAAATTCAAAAAACACGGACGCTTGGCCAAAAGCATTTTTCGTTACGGTTTAGATTTCTTGCGGACCACCCTCTTTCACATTCAACTCAAAATGGATGATTTTTAAATTTCCCTAAATTTTTTGTCATGTACATAGACTATTTGCATACCTATGCTTATTCAAGGACAAGCCATTTGACCAGTTTTCCTTAATTCTCCGTCTAATATCTCGGAAATTTGACCATACATAAACATTTCTTGTACACACGACCATTATTCTGTTAAAGACTCCTATTAGATCATAGAAAAATAAGAAACCGGTATTGACAAAGTGAAAATATTATAATATAATGCTTTGCATACGTATACAAACACTTTTCAGGTAACATTGTTCTTCAATTTGCCAAAACTCAGCTCACTACATACTCCAACTTAATCCCACTGACTCAAGCTCATACTCTTAATTCACGATCCTGATAAATATACCATAGGTGGTATTGTGGCTCAGAAGGATAAATCCTCAACAGATGAAACTCGACTGAGCGGTGCGTCTCAAATCGACGTGGCCCGGCTGGCCGGGGTATCCCAGGCAGCCGTGTCCCGCACCTTTACGCCGGGCGCCAGCGTTTCGGCCGACACCCGGGCCAAGGTTCTAGCCGCAGCCCAGCAGTTGGGCTACCGGCCCAATGTTATCGCCCGGAGTCTCATCAAACATTCCACCAACATTATCGGCATTGTGATCGTCAGGTTCTGGAACCCTTTCTACTGGCGTGTCTTTAAAGAGTTTACCCAAAAATTACAAGATTTAGGATACTGGACCTTGCTACTAAATGCTTCTCACGACCAGGAGGTTGAGGATACCCTGCCAATGGCTCTCCAATATCAAGTGGACGGCATCATTATTACCTCAGCCACCTTGTCGTCGAGAATGGCTGATGAATGCGTTCGAACTGGCACGCCAGTTATCTTATTCAATCGGTATGTGCTTGGGACCAGAGCCCATGCGGTGTGTTGTGACAATGTGAGTGCTGCCAGAATGGTGGCCGACGCCTTGCTGGATGGGGGGCATGAACGACTGGCCTATATCGCTGGTGAGGCCGGTAGTTCAACCAATCGGGATCGCGAGCAAGGATTTACCCAGCGACTGCAAGAGCGGGGTTATACTTCATGGCTCTGTGAAAGTGGCAATGAATATACATACGAATCAGGCTATGCGGCGGCCAAACGCTTGTTGCAGAGAGACGACCCACCGGATGCTATTTTCTGCTTCAGTGACTTGATCGCTATGGGCACCCTTGACTTGGCCCGAGAACTTGGGGTCAAAGTTCCTGAAGATCTGTCCATCATCGGCTTTGACGATATTGCAATGGCAGGCTGGCCCAGTTACTCACTTACTACCGTGAGACAACCGATTGGGCGAATGGTCGACACAGCTATCGAAACTTTAATGACTGCCATCGAAACGCCGGACATCGAGACTGTTATGAAATGGATCCCGGCAGAATTAGTTAAACGGACTTCAGCCCGACTTGGTGACCGCTGACTGCTTAGACAAAATAGAATCTTACTCTTTAAATCTGGGGTAGTTCAG
>DOXE01000198.1 GCA_003519205.1 Chloroflexota bacterium | reverse complement strand
GATCCCTCGCCAAAATAACCCAGGAATAGGAGGGACGTTTTGCGTTTTGGCGGCGAATTCAGATATTTCTTCCCATAACCCAGCATAGCGACGATCAAGAACCAGGACACAATACAGCGGCGGTATGCAATTCCCCAAAACCATTCTGGGATATTGAACTGTGAGCCAAGACCCAGGTCTTTCCAGACTATAAACAACGCGAAAGCCACCAACCCCAGAATCAAGGCAGCTCTCTTGCTCCGGTCTATCGCTGCCTCAAAAAGTGTATCGGCCATCAAAACGAAACCGTAGATGAAGAAAATGAGAAAGTAGATGGGATTCGGATAGAAATTCAGGATATCCTCGGCTATGATAATCGGGATCACTAGGAAGAGAATCATCCCCGGCCAGTTAAAAAACCTAGCCGTTCCGCTAATCAAGCGTTGCCCAGATTCACGCCTAAGGAAAAGAAAGAGTGGTAATGCTATCAGCGAAATGATGAGCAAAAAGAGGATGAACCACAGGTGAGCAACGGTAAATCCACCCATGGAATACCCGGCCGGATCTTCAGGATAAAAATCAAAGAAGCTGGGATACCATTCCAGAAAAGATCCCATATAGTCTGAGTGGTTGCGCAACCCGAGGTATGATTGTGGGGGAACGATGACGAGAAGCCCGAAGATCAAAGGGATTAACAATCGTTTGATGCGCTCCCAGGCATATTGACCGCCACTACGGCGACGTAATGCAAACCAGGTTGCCGCGCCGGCCAGGAGAAAGAGTAACTGCATGCCAACTGCGTCGCCGAGATAGTTGAACCAGTTCAGGGCTGTGCTAAGCTGGCCGTTCTTGATGTACCAATCTTCAAAGATGTCAAAGACCCGGAAAGTATGGTAAGGCACCAGCAGCACCACCACTGCCATTACCCGCAGCCAGTCGATGTCCCAGCGACGCTGTGAAAGAGACGTTTTATCTAGCCGAGTCCCCATATTTGAAATTTACTTATCAATATTAGAGGTTTCGCTCTGGGTTGGTTCTGTTCCTCATTTCCCGGATAGTCTCGACCAGTACTTCGGTGGCCGTTTCCTTTCCCACGAAGGCATCGGCACCCACTTGTAACGCCTGTTCGCGAGCACTGGGAGTATCATGGATCGTGATGATCACAACACCAATCTCTGGGCGTTGTTCTTTGATACGTCGTGTGCTTTCAAGGCCGTCCAACTCTGGCATTTCCAGATCCATCAGTACCACTTCCGGTTTGAGCTGCTCGGCTGCTTGAATCGCTTCCAAACCATTACTGGCTTCGCCCACAACTTCGAAATAACCGGATAACTGGAGGACGGTACTGAGGCTCTGCCTAACCCTTGCCAGGTCATCAACGATCAAGAGCCTGATCTTTTCATTTGTCGGCATTTTTGCGTTCTCGATAAGACTCCCTGCCAGTAGACATGGCCTTGTCCACCTTGCCCTGTTTGTTAAAGCCCCTGCTGCGGGGATCAGGACGCCTTCTCTGCTCTAAAACCGGCGAATAACAGGGCGATTCCCAAAACGCCTAAAACTGCACCGCCAAGATATCTGGCCGTAACATTGTCCATCGTCACAAGAATCCATACAGCCACAGCGAGTAGTAAAATCCCAACCACAATAGATCCAACCTTCATCGTCGTACTCCTCTTCGCTAATCAGCCTATACTTACTTCAGCGGCTTAAATATGATTGGCTATTTATAGTCTATAGAATCTGGTCAGCGGACACATCGAGCGGGGAGTGGATTTGAGGCTAATGAAAAAGATCGATCTCAGCAATCGGTCTCAAGGTGGAGGGGATACGTTGGAGGTCCTACGACCTAAGTCGCAGCTTCACTTTTAAGGTGCCAGACCATGTTTGTGGGCATAGATGGCAGCTTGGGTGCGATCGGCTAGGTGGAGTTTACTTAGGATGTTGCCGACGTGGGTCTTGACTGTCTTCTCGCTGATGGACAAGGCTATGGCTATCTCGCGGTTGCTTTCACCTTGAGCGATGAGGGAAAGAACCTCCAATTCTCTAGGGGTGAGGTCACCGTGAGTGGGATCCGCTTCTATTTGATGGGTCGCGACCCGGTGGATTAGCTTCTTTATGATGTCCGGATGCAACTGGACTTCCCCTTGGTAAACCGCCCGTATGGCCTGGTACAACTCGGCCGGATCAACGTCTTTCAATAAATAACCGACCGCGCCAGCTTCTATGGCCGGAAACACCAGCTCATCTTCCGAAAAACTGCTCAGGACGATGACCTTTGTGCTGGAGCTAGCGGCCAAAGCCTGGCGAGTGGCCTCAACGCCATTCATCTCGGGCATCATCAGATCCATCANNCCATGATCGTCGACAATCAACACGCTGATCTTATCCATCATGCTCTTCCTCACCGATCGAGGTCATCTCAACCATCACGCGCGTACCTTGCCCTGGACGTGAATCGACGGTCAAGATGCCGCCCATCACCTCTACCCGCTCTTGCATACCTGAAAGCCCCATATGATCCCCCGACTTGTTCAGGGACTTCGGATCAAATCCTATCCCCTGATCCTCGACTTGTAAAAAGACCCGTTCGTCAT
>DOXE01000137.1 GCA_003519205.1 Chloroflexota bacterium | reverse complement strand
CGATTCGGCCGAAGTGGATCAATCGTTTTAGTGGTGGCTGTGGTGTAAAAGGATGGTGTACCTAGAAGGATGGCGTTGGTATGGAGATCATGCTCAATATCGCCCATCACAGCTGCGTCCTGGTTGGACCAGTCGAAAATATCCGGGCTTAGCTCCACGTTGTACCAATAGATGGGCCAACGATTCCAGGTCGCGCCAGTTGCTAAACCATTGTTGTATTGTTGTTCATCGGCAGGAGCTTCAGCAGAGCTAATGAAATTCACGCCTAAGATCGGTCTAGAGGTTGATGACCTTGACAGCGAGACGATTGGCAACCACGAACGCACTTCAAGGTTTAACTTAAAATCCTCCTCCGCTTTTACCGGTTGCAGGGAATTGGCGAAAATCCCTATCAATAGGGCTAGGATCGGGATTATCAATAGCGAAGCCAGAGCGGTTCTTCGCTTAAATGAAAGNNTAGAACCCTTAAACAATTAGCGATGAGGATTTCATCGCCGTGCTGGAGGCATACTCTTGGATTGAACTACGCAGCGTTGGGGGGCGGCCGGGACCAGGGCGGGAATGCCAGGTCCTTGAAAAGGACGAAAAAATCGCGTTTTGGCGTTGTCCAGCAGATAGAATGCATAAGGATATCTCCTGTAGTCCGTGGTCTATCGACTACTGTGAACCGGTGCGGCCTAAAAGAGCCCCGGGCCTGATGGCAGGTATTGGTCCAGATGTTCGAATGGCGTGTTGGTCAGTAAATGGGCAAAGCTNNGCGGCCGGGCCGATCCCGCCTTTCCCAAGATAATAGTAGCCAGCCACCCGCCCATTGTGAACCACCTGCCGCCCGAGCAAACCGGCCTGGTTGACCCAAAAGTCGTGATCGGCCGGGCGGTAGATACCGGGGATCTCCTCATCCAGGGCCAGGGCCACCGGCCGCTCCAGTTCCAGCACCTGATAACCGGCCGGCTCGGCCGGCAGGCGGCTAGGCGTCCCCTCGAATTGCATAATCTGGCTGCCCGGTAGCATGCCGAGTTTCATATAAGCAGCCATGGCTGTGGAGTCGATAGAGGACCAGGTGAAGAAGCGGGTAGCGCCGGCTTTTTTTCCTTCATTCCACACCAGGCGGAGGAGCGGCATCCCGATGCCTTTGCGCTGTCGATCAGGATGCGCCCAAAATGAGGATAGATACCAGACATTTCCGCGGAGAATAGCACCGGCAATGGCGATGATCTCGCCATCCAATTCTGCGACCTGAAAGATGCCGGTCGAGCGCACGTGCTCGTAGCCAACGAGAACAGCAGGGCGGGGCGGANNTCTGGATCACGCTAATTGGGGAAGTTTGTGTTATTGTCATTTTGTCCTCCAGGGTTATGTTGTTAATAAACATAGTGACATTATGGACCATGATTGCGCCTGATTGGGGTCACTTGGTGTCCCTGGCACTGTCCCAAAAAGTGATACACGGGAGGGATTGAACCTGGCCTGCCGGTAGGGGGGTTCATGGTTTAGGCAAAGAAGATACTCCCTTTCTTGCCTGGATCATTTTCCAACTGCCGTACGGCAGTTCCACGATTGGTTCGACTGTCAGCCCGGCCTTCGTCAGGCCTGCTCCAATATCTTCAAGAGACCGCAGCGAATACTCCGGGTTGCGCAGCGACTTGGACAGAACAAAGGCCAGGCGCCTGGCCGTCTCCTTCTCGCCCATGTCGAACCAGCGGTCTACGATCACCAACCGCCCACCCTCATTCAGCGATCCCGCCAACTTTGCCAGGATTGTATCGTCAAATATGCTCACATCACATTTTAGGACGATGTCAAACCCTTTCGGCAGCTCATCCTCGACGAAGTTCGCCGGGTAGTACGAAATCCGGTCCTGTTCTGGCAGCTTGTCGGCGATCTCTCTACCGGCTATACAGACGTTCGCGATATCCACTACCGTCGCTTTGAGCTCTGGATGCTTACGCAGCAAGGCCAGCGAGACCACGCCAGAACCACCGCCCACGTCCATTAGGCTGCGGGCCCCATTCACTTCTAGTGCCGCTGCCACATCTTGCGCCAGCGGCGTATGCAGCTCGTATAGCGTCTGGCTAAAAAGCCGTGCCCGATCCAGATCCGCCTCCATCTTTTGCACGTACGGGTCCAGTTGGTAGCGGAATTGACCGGCCGAATCCTTCTCCGGGTTTGCATCCCTCAAGTGTTGTGCAAGGAAAAGACTATCTTCTAAGTTTTCCGCTGCGTCGATAGCCAGTAATTTCCATGCCTCCTGGGTATGGATATCCAGGATTGCCGCCCTCGCTAGGGGCGATAGCCCGAAGTGGTCCCCTTCTTGCTCCAGGAGATTCATTGTGGCTAATAGTCTTAGCCAATGATGGCAGCGCCTTGGTGGGATCTTCATCTCCTGTGCGATAACGGCTGATGATAGCGGCCGATCCTTCAAACGCCAGAAAAGACCCAGCTCAAGGGCCGCAATCAAAACGGCCGCCTGCCTGGGCGCCGCCATTAATTCATGAATGTCGTCGATGGTTCTCAAGCCCATTTCCTTCTCCTGTCTTTGTTTATCAAACTGAGTTGTCATTTGGACCGGCTTCGATCACCTGGCTATGCCACCACTCACGAAACATTCGACATTTCTGGTGTTCGTCAAACTCAACAAGAAAAATGCAATCCAAAGCAATCCGCTTGCCAGAAATGAGATGGGTGAATCGCGCCTGCCAACGAGCGATGCCCAGATTCCCTTGGATGGCCAAAATCTCATG
>DOXE01000424.1 GCA_003519205.1 Chloroflexota bacterium | reverse complement strand
AAGATGGAATCCTCTCACGGATGCGGGGATTTCTTCAGGCTTGGTTTCGATACGGACTGCGTCCTACTCAAACCCCAGCCCTCGCAATGACATAATCGCACCGGAGGCGCCTTATGTACAGAACCTATATGTGTGGAGAATTACGGGCCAGTCACGCGGGACAAACTGTCACCCTTGCAGGCTGGGTTAATCGTCGCCGCGACCACGGCGGACTGGTCTTTTTCGATCTGCGAGACCGCGCAGGGATCGTCCAGGTGGCCATTAATCCTGATCTTTCAAAGGAAACACTATCGCTTGTGGCAAATGTCCGCATGGAATGGGTTTTGCAGATTGAGGGCGTTATCCAAAAACGCCCTGAAGGAATGACAAACCCTAAAATGGGAACAGGGGAAGTGGAAGTCGTTGCAACTGACATAAAAGTTCTCAATCCATCCAAGGTATTGCCCTTTATGATTAACGGTGAGAACGACCTGCCCGACGAAAACACACGCCTTAAGTATCGCTATCTCGACCTGCGCCGCGAACGCATGACCCGCAATATGGTCTTGCGCCACAAAGTCATCAAGTTCATGCGCGATTATCTCGACAAGGAAGGCTTTATCGAGATCGAAACGCCCATCATGTTTAAGGCCACTCCCGAAGGCGCTCGTGACT
Organism: Chloroflexota bacterium; assembly: GCA_003519205.1. Classification (GTDB taxonomy): domain Bacteria; phylum Chloroflexota; class Anaerolineae; order Promineifilales; family Promineifilaceae; genus UBA11865. The sequence continues at coordinate 2,557 of DOXE01000424.1, read as the reverse complement.
ATCTCGTGCCTTCACGTATTTATCCGGGACAATTTTATGCCCTGCCGCAATCTCCCCAACAATTGAAGCAATTGCTCATGGTTGCTGGATATGAAAAATACTTCCAAATCGCGCGATGTTTCCGGGATGAGGACCAGCGAGCCGACCGGCAACCAGAATTCACCCAGCTTGATCTGGAGATGAGTTTTGTTGAAAGGGATGACATACTTGGACTCACAGAGGAGCTTATCATCGGCATGGTTAAAACGGCCAGCGAAGTGCCGCTGGCCTATGAACCATTTCTGAGATTGAGTCACGCTGAGGCATTAGAACGATTTGGTACTGACCGGCCGGATGTACGATTTGGAATCGAACTGGTGGATGTCTCAGACATAGCCGGAGAAAGCGCTTTTCGCGTCTTTGCCGAAAATGTGGCGGCTGGTTTGCCAGTCAAGGCCATTTGCGTACCTGGCTGTGGTGACTACAGCCGTAAACAAATAGATGAACTGGAGCAGATCTCCCGAGAGGCCGGTGCCAAGGGATTAGCCTGGTTGGCGATAGATCCAGAGACCGAGGAGTTACGGGGCTTTATCACCAGATTCTTCTCTGTAGAACAATTGGCCTCCCTCATCAAGCGGCTGGAGGCAAAGCCTGGCGACTTGTTGTTATTTTCCAGTGATCAACCAACGATCGTCTACGAAGTCCTGGGTATTTTGCGTGAAGAGATGGCCCGGCGGCTAGGCTACAAGGAGATCGCCGAGTTAGCTTTCGTTTGGGTTGTAGATTTTCCCCTCTTTGAAGCAGAAAAAAAAGAGGGACATTATGTGCCAAGCCATCACATGTTTACCAGCCCGCAAAGACAATATATCCCGCTGCTGGACAGCGATCCCGGCGCTGTTCTTAGCGAGCAATATGACTTGGTTTGCAATGGGTATGAAGTCGGTGGAGGCAGCATCCGGATCCATGAAAGAGAACTGCAACAAAAGATCATGCAATTAATAGGTCTGTCGATGGAAGAAGCCCGCGACCAGTTTGGTCACCTGTTAGATGCTTTTGAATATGGCACGCCACCTCATGGTGGCATTGCCCCGGGCATCGACCGGCTAGTCATGCTCATGGCTGGAGAACCGAATATCCGCGAGGTGATCGCCTTCCCCAAGAGCCAAAATGCGGCCGACTTGATGGCCGATGCTCCGTCCAGCGTTAGCCAGCGTCAATTAGACGAATTATCTATCAGACTCAAAGGGTAACGACCACACCTTATCCCCAATTTACTCCTGTAAATCCTTTCCGAGTTCGGCCACGGGCGCAGTCCTCAGGTCCGACCGCAAGGGCAATGCTGCTATTACAGCTACGCTCGCAATCAAAGCCGATATAAGGAAGGTCTCCGTCAAGACAGTCACTGTCAAGTTGGTCAGCCCATCGATCAAGGATGTCTGAAAATCGGGATCCGTGATTGGCGGAAGGTCTATGAATTGCCGTAGCTCCCCAAATCGATGCAAGCCCCAGGCGGTAAGACCAGACAAGCCGACGCTCATCCCGATCAGGCGAAAGACGATGACTAGGCCGGAAGCAATGCCCCGTTGATCCTCGGGTGCCGCATTGATCACGGCCGCGCCAATCGGTGCAATCACCAACCCAAAGCCGGCACCGAGAATGACCAATTGCCAAACCATTTGACGGTACGGTGTACCTACTGTCCAGGAAACCCCCATTAGACTGAATCCAAAGACGATTGCCAGTAAACCGGCAATGGTCACTGGCCGATAGCTGAACTGTTCAGTCAACCGGCCGCCCACGTAGGCCATAATCGCCATAGAGGCAGTCATACCACTAAGCAACCAACCGCTGGTTAATGCGGCCTGGACGACGTCTGTCTCCAGGACGTTAATGAGCAGTGGAACATTGATCATGGCGATGATTAATACAGCCCCAACCAGGAAGTTAACCAATACAGAGGGGCTAAAGTTTCGACGCCGAAATAAAGATGGATCGATCAGGGGCAAGGTGCCAGATGCCCAGGAGAATAGTCCCGTCGCGCCTATGCTTATGCGGTATTCGACGACAAAAAACAAGGCAAAACAGGCTAAGGCGATGAGATACAAAGGCAACATGTTTGGAGGTTTTTCCCCAGTTAGCTCAGCCAGGCTGCCCACACTCTGAATATCACTTCCATTCAGCAAGGCGATGCTTAGCGAAAGTAATCCGCCGGTCAAGAGAATCGAACCCAACCAATCAAGCCGACCAAGAGGTTGAGGCCTGGGTAAATCCCTGAGCGCCCACCAGGCTGCGGCAATGGCTGCGATACTGAGGGGGATGTTGAGATAAAACTGCCAGCGCCAATCAAGAAATCGGATCAGCAACGCCCCGTACAGTGGACCCCAAACCCAACCGGCAGTATCTATCGCTCCCAGTATACCTAGTGCCGATGGACGTCTTCCTGGGGAATAAACGTCGCCGATAATGGCCATGCCAACGGGTACCATGGCTCCCCCGCCAAGAGCTGTCATCACCCGTCCGACGATGAACCATCCCAGGTTGGGAGCAAACGGAACCCACAATGAACCCGCCAGGAATA
>DOXE01000499.1 GCA_003519205.1 Chloroflexota bacterium | reverse complement strand
CCAGGATTGCGTCCGTGATGTCATCCTACTCGAGGTAGAATCCTTTAATAATTAGCGGTTATGTAAAAAACCGTGAGGCCTCATTTGCAACGTTATTGTAAATGAGCCTCTATGAGCTTAATTGATACTATTCTTGATATTCTATATTCAACATAGCCTGTGTCAATTCCGGTACGAAAACTCATCTCAACGCCAGTAAAGTGGACTTTGATTTCTGGATGCGTTTTCCGGAATGCTCCCCCAAGAGGTATTCTACGAAAGTCTGAGCTGCAATCAGACCGTCAAGATTGAGGGCGTTTATCAGACTCCATACAATAATTGGTCCTGCAAACCTTGGGGCTTACTGATATTGGCATACCGTTAACCAGAAATTACCGGTAATAGTGTTCTGATACAACCCCTTGGTAAACGCAGCCACCTAGCTTATAAATGTACTAGAACTAACCTGAACGTTTTTCGCGCGAATAATTTCGACATCTGAGTTCTACTAGAGGTGCTGATTGGCTTACTACACAATCGCCATTGGTATCGTAGCTGGTATCTGTCTTGGTTTTGGCATCATCTTTTTGTTTTCGGGCTTGCGACGCCGGGAAAATCAAGAGTTGAATCTGCTTTTTGCCGTTTTCGCCCTTTCCTATGCCGCTACCCTTTTCAATGGCATCCGTTTTCACAATGCTACTTCGGTGGAAGCGTATGTCGCCGTAACCCGATGGGATGCCATATTCGTCGTTTTGGCTTTCAGTAGCCTCATCTGGTATATCGCCGGTTATACACAGTTCAGGCCTCGCCTATTTTTGTGGGGGCTGACGGCTCTTTTCATCCTTACCAGCATGGCCAACATCTTCCGGTCAAACCTAATTTATGACCAATTACTGGGCTTGAACACGGTCATCATGCCTTGGGGAGAGGAAGTCGCGTATCTTGAAGCTACTGATAGCGCCTGGTCGCTCCTATTTCTGGTAGGCCAATTGGCCGTTCTCGGCTTCATGATTTATGCCTGCATTCGCCAGTTCCTTCATGGTGAACGGAGCAAATCACTGATTCTGGGCATCGGTGTTCTGTGGTTCGTCGTTGCCTTGGCTGCCGAACTGTTGGGCCAGGCTGGCTTGATCGTGCCCATCTTCTATGCCGAATTCGGTTTCCTGGGTTTTGCAGTGGCCATTAGCCTGCAAATGTCGAATGAAATCATCAAAACTGAGGAGGAGTTGGCCGCTTACCAATTGGATTTAGAGCGATTAGTGCGTGAGCGGACAGCTGAGTTAGAGAAAACTCAGGAGAAGTTGCTCCAGCAAACACAAGAAGAAGCAGCGCTTGAGGAACGCAGCCGCCTAGCCCGGGATTTGCATGATGCCGTAACCCAGACAATCTATTCGGCCGCCCTCATCGCCGAAGTTTTACCTGTCGTCTGGGAACGAGATCCGGATCAGGGACTTCGCAACCTGGCCAAGTTGCGCCAGTTAGTCCGCGGAGCCCTGGCCGAAATGCGCTCCTTGTTATTTGAGCTACGGCCATCGGCGTTGGAGCACGCCGATTTGGGGAGCTTGTTAAACCAACAAGCAGACGCCCTAACTGGACGGACGCGCATCCCTGTTATTGTTGATGTCAAGGGGGAGCGAGAACTACCCGCGACAATTACAGTCGCTCTTTACCGGATCATCCAGGAAGCTTTCAACAATGTCGAAAAACATGCCCGGGCGGATCAAGTCAAGGCCGTTTTGCAGCGGTCATCCCACGAGGTCTGCCTGACCATCCAGGATAACGGCCGGGGCTTCGATCCGTCCTCTATACCGGCCGAGCGCATGGGCCTACAATTTATGCGAGAACGAGCCGAGGACATCGGTGCTATCTTTGATCTGAAAAGCAATCCGGGACGAGGGACAAAAGTCCGTGTTACCTGGTCGGAACCAGCTATCTAGGAAACATGCGGGTCGCTCATCATTCTAAACGCCAGGAGACGAGCCTTGAACGCCAAAGAAACCATCAAAGTTATGATCGTCGACGACCATCTCATGGTTCGCGACGGCCTCAAAGTATTCTTGTCTATCCATGATGACCTAGAGGTGATCGCTGAAGCTGAAGATGGCCAGCAGGCGATCGAACGATGTACCCAGGTTCAACCGGATGTTATCTTGATGGACGTGGTGATGCCCAACGTGGACGGCCCCACAGCCACGACTCGGATCCGGGCCGACTATCCCGAGATTAAAGTCATCGCGCTGACCACTTTCACTGAGAAGGAACTAGTCCAACGAGCGATCAAGGCTGGGGCTATCGGCTACCTACTCAAGGACATCCATCCCGACAAGCTGGCAACAGCCATTCGCGACGCCCATCACGGCCGGTCCACCATTGATGCCGGGGCAGCCCAAACCCTCATGCAGGCTGCGGCCGAGTCGCCGCCACCTGGTTCCGATCTGACGCCAAGGGAGCGGGAAGTGTTAGCCCTGTTGGTCGAGGGCAAGACCAACAAAGAGATCTCCGAAGAACTAATCATCAGCCAGGCCACGGTCCGGCTGCACGTCAGCAATATCCTCTCCAAATTAGGAGCCAGCAACCGCACCGAGGCCACCACCCTGGCCCACAAACACAACCTACTAGACATTGATCTAGGTCAAAAATAGAACATTCCTCCAGGTTCAAAATATGACAGATGGCTGTTCAAGGGAGCTGCCAAGTCAATTACCCTATTTACAGAGGGGAAATGGCGATCCTGCCTCTGATTTTGCCCCAATCCAACAATTTTTCCTTCGAGGAAGAACCATGCATGTCTTGCTGGCCACGAAACACCCGGATCTGCGACTGTCTATCGAACTACTATTGAGCCAAGAACCGGGGGTTTCGATCGTCGGTTCTGCCAGCGAAACAGAAGGTCTACTGGCGCTGATTGAAAGCACGAACCCAGATATTGTGATCGTGGACTGGGATTTGCCCGGCCGTCCAGTGGCTAAGTTGCTTTCAAAAAAATCGATTTCTCGCAAACGGACCAGGTTCATCGTGCTTTGCACCCGGCCGGAAGTGAAGTACCAGGCCCGGCAAGCGGGAGCTGATGTTTGCCTAATCAAAGGAGACACTCCGGACGAACTCCTGGCTGTCTTCCGGCAAACCAGAAATGAACTAAGAGCGAAGACTGGCGAATCCAAGAGAGAAAAGGAGTAAGGGAACGATGGCTGATGAGAGACCAAATATCGGGCAATTAGAGTCAGGTCCGGCTTTTGAATGGTGGATGATCTCATTTATCGCCGCCGGCGCGGGCTGGGCTGCCTTCATTTCGCTGTTGGTCCCGCCCTTTGTGACCGAATCGACCGGCAATGCCGCCGATGCCGGCATCGTCATGGCCATCATCAGCCTGGCGGCGGTGCTGGCCCCGGTCTTGGGCGGCTTCGCCGACAAATACCGCGCCCACCGGCTGGTCTTAAGTTTGGGCGTGCTGGGCATGGCCCTGGGCTTCCTGATGTACTCCATCTCGGCCAAGTCCCAGGCCATCTATGTCCTTGACGCCATCGTGTTAGGCATCTCCCTAGCCGCGATGAATGCCGTGGGGCCGGTTTTCGTGCTGGGCGCCAACCTTTCCCAAAAGTTAGAGGCCAGCCGGCTGACAGTTCTGAATCTGCTCCAACCGGTCGGCCAGGTGATTGGCGGCGCCATCCTGGCTTTGGCCGTCACCGCCAACCTGGATTTCAGCGCCCGCTTCCTGATTGCTGCCGGCTTCATGCTGATCTGCGCGATCCTCACCTGGTTCACGACGGCTGAGCCGGCCAAGCGCATTGTGCTGCAAGAAGACAAACCAGATGAACAACACGAGGAGAAAAATCGATCATTTGGCTTGAAACAAGTGCTGTTCTCCAGTTTTGGCCTGACCCTGTTGATCCTAACCCTCAGCTCGGTGGGCAATAACGGCATCAATGCTCAAATCGCCAATATCCTGCCCAACGTCTACGGCATGGACCAACAGACCACGTCGGCTCTGATCTCGTTGGCTGGTCTGTTCAACATTGGCCTGTTCATCGTGGCCGGGCGCTGGATGGCCCGCTCGGGAGGCATGACGGTCCAGACCGGGGCCACCGTGATCCGCTTGATTGGCGCCCTGGGCATGGCGCTTGTGGGCCTCATGGCCAACGCGCCGATTCTGCTTGCGGCCGCTTTCATTCAGATCCTGTACCAGAGCAACCCGTTCTCGCGCATCTCGCAGGGCGTGGTGGGCATGCGCTTCACCACCATTCCGGCCGGCGAGACCAGCGGCTGGGTGATCGCCGCCTCGGCCGCCGGCTCCTTCCTGGGTGCATTGATCGGCGGTTTCCTGGCCAGTTCTATCGGCTTTAATGCCATCAACTGGATGGCGGTCATCGCCGTCGGTGCAGCCCTGCTCTTACTGGTGCTTTTCCTGTGGCCGGCCGAACGTAAGAAAAGCACCACAGAAGCGACGACGCCTGCGGTCGGATCGACATGACTTAGGGGTAAACGCTTGTAGCTGCCTTGGATTACCATCAAATCAGAGAAATCTCAGTAGCCAATTCTTTTAGAGGTCAGAAGTATGTTCACCTTCTCTTTAGCCGAAGCCTTTATCGCCCTCTTCATTGGCATGGGCCCGATCAAGGTGCTGCTGGTCTACATCGCGAAGACCCAAAACATGGAAGAGGACGTCCGCCGCAGAGTGGCTCGACGTATCGCTGTGGTCGCCGCGGCCGTGGCTATCGGCCTCTTCATCCTTGGCGCGGTACTACAGCAGATCCTGCACTTCTCCATC
>DOXE01000429.1 GCA_003519205.1 Chloroflexota bacterium | reverse complement strand
TTTACTAACAAATCCTGGTACTTCTTTTTTTCTTCTATTATCGGTAAGTGCGCTGAGTTTTCAAAAATGATTAGTTTTTTGCCTTTTTCGGCATCTAAACCATTGAAGAAATCCTCCACCTGGACTGTGGGTGTAATCATGTCGTATTTACCCATAAAGAAGTATATGGGAACTTTTATGGATTGTATTTCTTTTGTGAAATCGATATTTTTTATTTCCTCCCACCTAGCATTCGTCGTAAAATTCAATCCTTTCCTTCTCACAGTATTAAGTCCGTCGGATAGTGAATACTCAGGTGAAGTCAAATAGCTTAATGTAACAAATGCCATATGCTTGATCAGATTATGATGTATGAATCCTCCATGCCGAATAATCTGCCTAGCTTTTTTAAAGATTTTTTCGGGTGTCTCATAGGGTGGTGGTCCAATTGCTTTTATAGCGGCTTGTTTCTTTACGTCTCTTGATTTTTCGGCTTCCTCGACTATAAACTCATACGATTGCCTTTCTTGTTCATAGTCGTTAATTACTTGCGCCACCCCTACATAAGCGTAAATTTTCTCTGGATACTTATGTGCTGTTCTGATTCCAATCGGCGTTCCGGCTGAGTGCGCAACAAGAAAAACTTTCTGAGCGTTGAATCTACTTCGCAAATAATCAATTAACTCATTGCAGTCTTCAACTAATCTACCGAAAGTCATTGAATCAACTGGAATATCACTACTATAAGATTTGCCTGCTCCTCGTTGATCCCAGTGAACAACTGTAAAGTGTTCAATGAGTTCAGCATCCAAATGACGCGAACTGGACATACCCAGAGCNNTTAGGTAGATTCTGTACGTGGGTAAGCTAATAAAAATGAGTAACAAGAGTCCTGCGAAAACATAGGCTGCCATATCTTGATCCGTGATAATCATTTCATCGGATTATACTGATTTCATTCTATCGCTTCAGATGATGTGGGCGGTAGTAACAAATGTCATTTACACGCAACGCTCTTATGGAATTGGTTTACAAGCCGTGGGCATCGTAAATGACCCCACCGTTGATTGCTTCCGATACCATCAGATAGTGTCGATGAATTAGAAGCATCCTCAACATATAAGGACCCAACAACCGTCACATGCCAGAGAACGAGGGAGCTGCTTATAGTTTGTGTTTTTAGGAGGGCATAGGTCACAACAGGACTCGAACTCCTAATCTCATGAGGACCGGGCAACGCCGCAGAATAAGAGCGGATTATCGAGTATCAGGGGCAAAAGTTTCACTAGCAAATCCGTTGATGAAGGATCAGCCCAGTGTATATCTTCCAGAATAACGATCAGAGGCTGACGAAAGGCGAGAGAACTGAACAGGCGGCGAAATGTTTTCTGGTACTGGGCCTTTAATGCCAGCGGATCGAGATCGCGCACAAGCTCCAAGGCCTCTCTATCTAGAGAAAGGGAGAGCAAATGAGCCAGGTAGGGATAAACCTCCATCTGGGCTTCAGGAAACAGGTCTTCCACCAGAGTTCGGAGAGCGGCACGGATTTTTGACGGTTCGGTACCTGGGGGCGCACCAAGAACAGAATGAAGCAAATCCACCAGCATGTGATACGCCATTTTCTGTCCATAGGATAGGCAGCGACCTTGGACAACTTTGAGTGGTTGACCGTCTAATGCCGCCTTCCACTCTGTGATCAGGCGAGTCTTTCCCAATCCAGGTTCGCCGGTGATTAGGGCAATCCCTCCCTGACCAGCCTTCAGTGTCTTCTTTGAAACCAAAAGGGAGGCGACTTCCACATCCCTGCCTACCATCGCGCTCTCCAACCCAGCAAGGCCGCGGACATTACCAGGCTTTTTTCGCACCCTGATAAGACGGTAAATTTGAACCGGATCGCTTTTTCCTTTCAAGTGGATAGGCTCAAGGGTTTCGTAAACAAATAACGTATCCGTCAGCCGGTGTGTGTCCGGCCCAACGAAGATCTCCCCCTGTTCGGAGACCTCTACCAGGCGCGCGGCAAGGTTGACGGCAGCGGCCAAAAAAGATGTCTACTATACGGCGATACAAGATGGCTTGGCTGAACTCGACTTCTCGGCCATTTACCATTACTACAATGGAGAACGCGAAACATGAGGATCGATTGACGGCGATTCTCACTTAATGTCAGTCGGGAACGCTTCGCCCTCTCCTGCACCAATCAGTCGCCAAAACAGGAACAGGAACAGGCCAAGTGGTCCAGTCATCAGGGTAAAGAATAAAGCCGGTATCCTGATCCAGGCCGGGGCGTTCAGGCGTCGACATTGACGATATATCCAGGCACCTGTAAATAGGTCAAGGGCCAACATATGGGACCAAGCCCCGAGCGCACCCTCTCTAGTGCCCAGACTAGTGCTTATACCGTCTAAAGAAGTGAAATCAGGCAATCCTTGGTCTTCCGATACTCCAGATCGGAAGCCAAGAAGCAAGGCCATCAGGTAATTTAAGGCCGCGATACCAAACAAGCTGCTTGAACGAGCGGCACGTTCGGTGAACCGATGCTTGGGAGCAAACATCATCGCCAGCCACAATGGTATGGGATATATATTAATGAAACGGAAGAACGTCTCCATCTTGACCTCCACAATGGTCGATCTATGGGTGCCAGGAACCCGAACGCGTAAAAGTACTCTAAGGACTAAGAGTCACCCTGTTTTTCATCCTTGTCAAGACTCGATTGAGCATGGTACTGTCAACAATCAGCTTGCATCTGCTACGCTGATCATCATAGAGAATTCGAATTGGTGTAGTACTAAATAACCTTCCCCACCAGTCGCCTTGGACCACTAAAAAATTATAATAATGATACCTGACTGGAACTAACCGGAACCTCTTGACGTTTGTTATTTAGGAAACGACCGTTAACAACAGGCCAATATTGTACAAAAGGGGACCTTGATCATGGTACAGAAGCTATACCTATTGACTCGTCGTAATCGACTGCTGGTCCTCATAGCTGGTATGCTACTACTGATTTGTGTGGTGGGAACAGCCGCTGTTGGCTTCATTTTGTGGAACAAGGGGCCGGAGGTGACGAGGACCCCAACCAGCCCAGTTCTAGTGGATGGCCCTTCCGGTAGCGTAGATGGCGCTGTTGATTCCGGGGACGCCCTTGGTATTGCAGAAGACGGGAGCGCGGCCGATGACGGCGAGAGCCGTCTAGACATCCGGTTGAGCGCCGGTCAGGCCAGACCTGAGACGGCCCAACCTATCACGGTAGCTTCCGGCGAGCCGCTATCTGACGAGGAAATCGAACGGATAGTGGCCCGGTTGCCGGAGCTGATGGTCGCACCCGAAGATAGCGCTGATTTTAAAATACCTGAAGATGTTCTTCCGCCGCCGCGTACCGGCGAAACTATCGACGAACCATTCCCTCCTGCACCGGAACCAGTAACCCCGGCTTCGGTTGAGATCGGGCCATTAGAGGTGCTTCGTTTCGCGCCGGAAGGCGAGATCCCCCTGGCGCCTTTCGTATCAGTTACTTTCAACCAACCCATGGTGCCGCTCACCACTCTCGAAGACTTGGCTGCCGAAGACGTGCCGGCGCGATTGGAACCAGACTTACCAGGCATTTGGAGGTGGGTGGGTGCTAAAACGCTGACATTCGATCATGAAGCGGCGGCCATTGATCGTTTGCCCATGGCCACAGAATTCCTGGTCACCGTCCCCGCCGGAACCGAGTCGGCGACTGGCGGCGTATTGGCCGAGACAGTCAGTTGGACCTTCAGTACGCCCCCACCTAAGTTGACGAACTGGTATCCGAATAGCAGCCCCCAACCCCTGGAACCTATCTTATTCGCCGCCTTTGACCAGCGTATCGACCAGGAGAAGGTGTTGGCAACCATTCAGGTAGAGGCCAACGGTCAGCCAATTCCCGTTAGGCTGGCAACGGAGGCCGAAGTAAAGGCGGACAAGGCGGTAAGTCGTCTGGCTGACAACGCTGGCGAAGGGCGATGGCTGGCTTTCCGGGCTGGAGATTCGCTGCCGGCCGACGCAGCTATTTCCATCACCATCGGCCCAGGCACACCTTCGGCCGAAGGGCCACTGGTCACCCCTGATGCCCAATATTTTGAGTTTCGCACCTATGCACCGCTGCGCATCGAGCGCCATGGTTGCTCCTGGTCGCCCGACAAGTGCCCACCCTTAGTTCCCTTCTTCATCGANNACCGAGGGGCGCACAACCTACCGGATCACGGTAGACGGGGCGATCCAGGACATTTTTGGCCAGACGTTGGGAGAAGATGGCCGGCTGACTTTCCGGGTTGGGTCGGCCGAACCGGTCCTGGTCGGGCCGGAAGAGATATTAGTTACTCTGGATCCGGCGGCTACCAAACCCGTCTTCACGGTTTACGCCATCAATCATAACCGCTTGAAGGTACGGGCATACGCTGTCGAACCGTCTGACTGGCCAGCTTTCAAGACCTACCTCCAAGAGTACAATGGCCAGGATGATCCGCCAGAACCGCCCGGTCGAAAGGTGATGGATGAAACGGTACCGTTGGAATCAGCCGCCGACGTTCTGACGGAAGCGAGCATTGATTTAAGTGAAGCGCTGGATGGAGATTTCGGCCACCTCATCGTCATTGTCGAACCGGACCGCGGCATTAGCCTCCTCAACCGGGACCGTTATCGGGACATCGTTCAAGCCTGGGTCCAGGTGACCCAGATCGGCCTGGACGCTTTCTCCGATCATAGCGAAATGGTGGTTTGGACCAGCGATCTGCAAGACGGAACCCCATTGCCCGAGGTCACCGTCGAAGCGGACACCGCCAGAGTGAAGGCTGTCACCGGCAGCGATGGCATAGCCCGCTTCAATTTGCCCGAGACCGAAGCTGCTTACCTGGTCGCTCAACAAGGCGGCGACGTAGCTTTTTTGCCCCGGTCCGCCTATTTCTGGGGAGACGATGTATGGCAAGCCAGGCCGGTAAAAGATGAGTTGCGCTGGTACGTATTTGACGACCGCCAAATGTACCGGCCGGGGGAGGAAGTCCACGTCAAGGGATGGCTACGTCAAATAGGCGGCCGGCAAAACGGTGACGTAGGATTGGTGGGCGACGCGGTGTCAGCCGTTCGCTACCAGGTTATCGACCCTCAGGGCAATGAACTTGTTGGCGGACAGGGCGAGGTTAATGCTCTGGGCGGCTTTGACTTTGCCTTCACCCTTCCCGATAACGCAAATCTGGGTTTCGCTCAAATCATGCTGAATGCTGAGGGAAACCTTATTGATTTGTCCGGCGACCGGTACCATCATGATTTTCAGATCCAGGAGTTTCGACGGCCTGAATTTGAAGTCTCGGCCCGAAATGAGACCACTGGCCCTTACTTTGTGGGTGACGAGGCCGTCGTGGCCGTCTCCGCCAACTATTTTGCTGGAGGTCCTTTACCCAACGCCGAAGTCACCTGGCAAGTGACCTCTTCGCCCAGTAGCTATGCGCCGCCCAATTGGCCAGACTTTATCTTTGGCAAATGGATCCCGTGGTGGTTCGCCTTCGAACCGATCTACGCGGAAGGAGTTTACCCGCCTTATGGACCAGATTATGGTGAGGTTGATGTTGAAACCTTCTCCGGAGTGACTGATGCCTCTGGCAACCACTATTTACGCCTGGATTTCGAGGAAGCCAGCGAACCTCGCCCCTTCAGTGTGCTGGCCGAGGCGACGGTGATCGACGTGAACCGGCAGGCTTGGGCTGGAACCACCAGCTTGCTGGTACACCCGGCCGAGCTTTATGTGGGCCTGCGCAGTGAAAGCACTTTTGTCGAGCGGGGTACGCCGCTGAAGATTGATGTCATTGTGACCGACCTGGACGGCAAGCCGGTGTCCGGCCGCCCGATCGAGGTGACGGCCGCCCGGCTAGAATGGAAGTACCGGCAAGGCAGCTGGCGTGAAGAAGCGGTGGAAATCCAGGAATGCAAACTCGAATCGGCCCTGGAGCCACTTACCTGTGACTTTGAGACACCAATGGGCGGCGAGTATCAGATAACGGCCTTGGTCACAGACGAAAAGGACCGCCAAAACCAGAGCCAATTTACCCGCTGGGTAAGCGGTGGCCAACGGCCGCCAGCCCGAGAGGTAGAACAAGAAACGATCACTCTGATCCCGGACAAGGAAACATACCAACCAGGCGATGTAGCCCAGATCCTGGTGCAAACACCCTTCAGCCCGGCCGAGGGCCTGCTGACGGTCAGCCGCAACGGTTTCCTCTATACAGAGAGATTCCACATCAGGGAAGACACCATTACATTACAGGTGCCTATCGAAGAAAAGCACATTCCCAACCTGCATCTCCAGGTGTACCTGGTCGGCGCTGCGCCGCGCACCGACGATCAAGGCGAGACGCTCGAAGGGGTGCCCCCGCGCCCCGCTTTTGCCT
>DOXE01000084.1 GCA_003519205.1 Chloroflexota bacterium | reverse complement strand
GATAGACGACGCTTTCTTTCCACCATGTCTTTTGCATGTCAGTACAACCTCTCGTGATCAGTTACATTCACTTACTGGAAGGTGAAACGCCCCATCCGATAACACGTTTCGTTCTTCGTCCACGGCCGGATACCGGTCACCCCTGACGAAATCGTACGCTCCGATAAGGATCTCTGCGGGTTGCCGACCATCTCCTACTAATTCACGGCGATCGACGATCAACCATCCTGGCGGCATTTCAATCAGATCAGGTCGTAGACCTACAGGTGGGCCATCGGCCTGGGCGATCAACTGCCCGTCGTCGCTCAAAAGTTGAACGAAGAGCGACGTTGTCGGCGAGATATCGGCCGCCAAGCCAGGTCTCCATACAGTGACCAACTCGACGGTTCCATCACAAAAAGCTGCATCGGCATCCAACAAATCATATGGGCCGAGAGTTGCCAATGGCTGAGTCTCGACAGATTGGGAGGTCAATTGTCCCGTATATTTCGTCTCGGGCCCCTCTTCGCCAAAAGAGACGACGAAGATGTGGCTACCCTCCGGTGCCCAATCGCCTTCGACAAATTCGCCAGCCGCTTGTTCGTGTATGCCATAAGAGTAATCCTGGTTGGTCAATAGGTCAGGCACCTTAATCGCCTGAACGGGCCTATCTACTTTCAGGTTTTCACCCATCAACTCTTCTGTAAAAAGATAATCCCCCATCACGGGTACAAATTCGACGCCAATGGGGTAAGTGTTTCGGCCAGGATCCATCCAGTTGGGTAGATTGACCATCAAGATCCCCTCCTCTGGCGGCCGGCCATCCATCTCGGCCTCGACGGTTTCAACCGGTTCGGACAATAACTCGTAAACCTCCAAACGGCTACGAACGAAAACCCAGTTCGTCACCAACACAAACAAGAGCAGACCTGCCCAGAGAAGCCGGCCGATCCGAGGCAATTGATATATCGGCTCGAACAATACCGGCCACAGGAAAACCAGACCGACACTCGACATGTACAGCAGGCGCGGTCCATGGAGCAAGTAGTTCGTCTCCAAGCCAATGGTGATGAGCAGNNAGGGCTAAGGCCAAAGCCGACAAAACGACGACCACAGATACAGTAGGGTCTTCTGGCAAAAGTACACTAAACCAGGTGAACGGATAGGCTGCAACCTGGGCAACGTAAAGGAACTTGAACGTCAGGTCGCTGCTGGTTAACGCCGGTTGTGGGTAACGGCTAAAATCGAACAAGCGGTAGCCAATGGTGTACAACGCGCCGAATAAAAGGAAGATAAACCAGGGCCGGACAATGATATTTCGAAGAGAACGCCCGATATTCTGAAAGTCGAACTTGGGTAATTGGCCCTGGTCATTCCATTCGACCAGCGCCGCAAATGCGCCGAAAAGAACGGCCGTTTCGCTGCTCATCAAACCGAGGAAAAAAAGAACGGCCGTTAACAACCACCATCCTGGGGTTCGACTCTTGGAGCGAATCGCACTGAGATAGGTGTGCAAGGCCAGGAGTAAAAGGGTGGGCGTCGCCACATGCACGTTGTTGGCAAAGATGGCCACAGCCCGAAAGGCAAACGGAAACAGGGCCAGTAAAAGCCCGCTGGCGGCAGCCCAGCGTAATTTATGCCATAGCCTCCAGGAAAGCCACACCACGAGGATCACGTTGGCGACGTGTTGTAGAACATTTAGCCCGTGTAACAAAACAGGCGGATAATAACCAAAGATGCGTTTAATAATCAGAAAGGGTAGGAAGGCTAATGGCCGGAAAAATCCAAAGGATTCGGTCGGGAGCCATACTGACAGAAAATCTAACCCTTTGGAAATTCGAATATGTAACAGATCATCATATAAGAGAGGTAAATGAAGAGTTGGCCAATAGAGTGCAGCTGCAATCAGGGCTGCGGCAATAATTGCTACCAAGAGCCACAGGCGGCTTTTAAAGGTTTTGGGGTCGGATCGATCGGTGTCCGAGAGGTGCGTCATGGATTCGCTAAGCCTGGGAAATGAATCGAGCTTATGTCCGGCCAAATTCTTTGGCAAGTTGAGTGGCTGACAAGTGAATCAAGGTTGGCCGGCCGTGAGGACAGGTATGGGGATTTTGGCAGGCTTCTAACTGCCGGATCATCGCTTCCATCTCACTCAGGCTAAGGGTTTGACCAGCCTTTACCGCGGCTGATTTGCANNTCTGCCAGACATTCCACGACATCAAGAAGGGCTTTTGCCGGGTCCAGCCCGGTTAATAGTGCCGGGACAGTGCGAATCATGAAGGTATTGGGGCCAAATGGTTCAAGTTGTAGCCCCAGGCGGGTTAATAATTCAAGCTGATCGCTAACAAGGTTTGCCTGCGCCGGAGAGAGTTGGACAGGGAAGCCAGACATCAAACCTTGGACAGCCATGCCTCGATTTGCGCCCTCTTCATCCCAGGCCTTCATGAATTTCTCAAACAGAATGCGTTCATGGGCTGCGTGTTGATCGATTAGATAGAGACCATCTGGTCCTTCAGTGATAATGTAAGAAGCCCCCACCTGGCCGACGACGCGCATG
>DOXE01000350.1 GCA_003519205.1 Chloroflexota bacterium | reverse complement strand
TCAATTAATTGGGCCGACATCCTAGCTGGTCACATTTCGCGCTGACTCTGAAACTCCTGCCAGCGAGAATGTTGCTCTGAATCTTTTGGCAGATTTGGATTGAAAGCCAGCAATTATGAGTTTGCAACCAGACGAGGCCGAGATCAACCGATTTGCCTTTGTCATTCACCCACTTAATATGACATTCATTCACGGATACCGGTCGTTCCAATGGACAAAGTACTTGCCAGATGCGCTTGTTGAATGGGTAGCTGCCTACGTTGGGCCGCTATATTTGAGCCGAATCACTGGCATCGCCAGCCCAACAAGCGGGCAGAAAGTGGAGGGATATTTACTTGCGCTTGGAGCAACACCACGGGAATTGATGCGCCGAGATCCGGGGTTCGTTTACCGCCGTCTCATACGCGCTTCCNNTCGGGCAACAGCCTGACCGTCGCTGTGACCCTGGAAGTGGCTAAACAGGCTGTCCTAAAGATGGGGAATCGCCTCGACAGCAACTATGAAGCCCACGTGATGGTGATAGGCGCGACCGGCTCTATCGGTTCGGTCTGTTCTAGATTGTTAGCCCAAGCCGGGCCGGCTATCACTCTGGTTGCTCCCCGACCTGAAAAGCTAATCGACGTTAAAAGGAAGATAGAAAAAGAGTCGCCTCATGCCAGGGTAATTATCAGCACCACGGCCGACGATTATATCGATCAGGCAGATCTCATCGTAGCCACGACTTCAGCCCTAAACACCAGGATAATTGACATAACAAAATGTAAGCCTGGGGCTGTCATTTGTGATATCGCCCGGCCCCCAGATATCAGCCAGGAGGAAGCAGCTTTACGACCAGACGTATTGGTCATCGAGTCCGGAGAAGTCCTCTTACCAGGGCAGCCTGATTATGGTTATGATATTGGTTTGCCAGCAGGAGTGGCCTATGCCTGCCTGGCGGAAACTGCTTTGCTGGCTATGGAAGGTCGTTTTGAGAGTTATTCTCTGGGCCGGAATATCGATATCGAGCAGGTCCAGGAGATATACCGGTTGTTCAAGAAACATCAACTCAAGCTTTCAGGCCTGCGAAGCCATGGCCAATATCTGACTGATGCCGATATTGCCAAGAAACGTGCAGCGGCCGAAGAAAGGAAGCTTCGAAGGGAGTAATAGCCCAACTATCCTTTTTCATATCGGCAACTTGGTCGGGGTTCGTTTTCACGCACAACGTAAAGGTGTGGATATACTTCCCAAGATACCGTGAACTATTTCTTGTGTTAGGAGACCCCTATGGCGGATAAAAAAGTTGTGTTGATTACTGGTGTAGCCGACTATTGGGGAGCTTGTCTGGCGAGCCGCCTGTCGGCCGAGCCAGATTTTCATGTTCTTGGACTTGACGTCGCCCAACCCCCAGACAAGATTGACGGCCTGGACTTCGTATTAGCCGATATTCGCAATCCGGTATTGGTTGAGCTACTGGAGAGCGAGAACGTTGATACAGTCTGCCACCTGAAATTTATCGAAAAAGCCGAACGAAACGAGGCAGCTTTTGACCACAATGTGATGGGCACGATGAAGCTCTTGGGGGCTTGTGCTGAAGCCGGGGTACGTAAAATCATAATTAGAAGTAGCACGGCGGTATACGGCGCATTCCCGGATAACTCTGCTTTTCTTACAGAGGACATGCCACTTCGGGGAAGCCGCCAATATGGTTACAACCACGATTTGTTAGAGATTGAGGCTTTCGTCAATGGATTTATAGGGCAGTCACCACAAACTCTAGTAACCGTGCTGCGCTTTGCCAATATCATCGGCTGGTCGGCTGATACACCCATGACCCGTTTCCTGAGATTGCCGTCCCCGCCCGTTCTCCTGGGATTTGATCCCATGTTACAGTTAATTCACGAAGACGATGTAGTAGGGGCGTTGGCCCATGTTGTATTGAATGATAGTCCTGGTGTTTTCAACGTTGGCGCAGAGGGCCCTATGCCGTTGTCTCGTTTACTCCGGCTGGCACGCAAAGGTCCAACACGGATTTTCCATCCATTGGCTTACCGAAGCTTGAAATTTCCACGGGTTAATAAAGTCGAACCACGACGACTTGTCCCGATTGAGTGGGATTATTTGAGGTATCCCTGGGTTGCCGACTTGACTCGCATGCGTGATGAGCTGGGTTATTCCCCAGCATATTTAGCGGAAGAAGTTGTCCGCGAGTTCACCAGCCAACGTCATCTCAAGGAAGATGCAGGAGGACATTATGCCTTTGCCTGTGGAGAACAGTATTTGCGTGACGTCATCGAACGCAGGCAGCGTGCAAAATCAAGGGAATCATCAAGTTAACGAGCAGTATACGCACAGCGGTTTTTCCCTTTCGATGATCCATATTGAGGAGATTGAGATATGACTGATACCGAATTGGCAACACGTTGTCGGGCAATGACGAAGGCAGGTAAGCAATGTAAGAATACTACCGTCGATGGCACTGATTTTTGCCATATCCATATACCGGCGTCAATACGCCCTGACAACGGCAAAGCCATAAACGACGAGACGACTAAGGAGAAATTATCCGACCGGGAATTAAGGGAACGACTAATAGTCGAACTCGATGATCTTATCGCCCGAATTCAGGCGATTGACCCCGAATATTCGCCACCGGCATTCTCGCCGAAAAATATGGTAAACCTGATGGGGGATCAAACTAGTAGCCTATCCCCACTATTTCGGCTGCGCATACTCGAGCGTCTCCGCTCTTCCATCAACGAAGATCTGTTGGATATCGAGACGTGGAAAGGCATGTGGTATATGGTGAATTACACCTTGGAATACCAGAGCGACATTCTCAAGCGCCGTCTTAAAGGTGAGTATGAGACGGATGAATGGGGGTTGGATTGGGAATTTGTCGAGGCTGTGCGTCCTTTTCTCGATTTCATGTACAAGTTCTATTGGCGGGTTGAAGTGACTGGGATAGAGCATATCCCCGATTATGGGCGCACGCTATTGGTTTGCAATCATTCCGGACAGTTGCCCTGGGATGGAGCCATGATAATGGCGGCAGTTCTCAATGAACACCCAGCTCAGCGACTCGTCCGCAACCTTTATGCCAATTGGTTTCCCACGCTGCCTTTCATTTCAGCCATACTGGTAAAAATGGGGCAAGCCCTGGCTTCAGTTGATAACGGCACTCGTCTTTTGGAACAAGATGAGCTGGTTGGTGTGTTCCCCGAAGGCTATAAAGGCGTGAGCAAACTTTTCAGGGATCGATACAAGCTAGCTCGCTTTGGACGAGGGGGATTTGTGCGGATGGCGCTCAATACCCAGGCGCCGATGGTTCCGGTTTCAGTGGTCGGGGCAGAAGAGACCTATATATCGGTGGCGAAGTCACCTACATTGGCTCGGCTAACTGGATTCCCATATTTTCCTATCTCGCTACGCTTTCCCTGGTTTGGACCTTTAGGCATTGTTCCATTCCCGACCAAGTGGTATATTGATTTCGGTAAGCCCATACCAATGGGGGATTATGAGCCGGATGCATCTGAAAACCTGGTGTTGGTATCGCGACTGACGGACCAGGTGCGGAATGTCGTGCAACAGATGATTAATGATCGTCTGAATCAACGGAGATCTGTTTTTTACTAATATGTCTTTTTTCAGTAGCAGCCAACAGTTTTACGCTACGGCTCGAGCGTTATTTGATCAGGTGCAGGCGGAGTATCCACAGGCGGCCGAGGATGTCAGGAAGGCCAAGCTTCTCATCCGCTTTAATTGCACTGATCCGGATGCCATCATCATGATCAATGGACGAAAAAAGCCGGCATCGGTTACATATGGTGAAAACCGTATCCGGCCAGAGGTTGATGTGGATTTGACGACAGATACTTTGCACTACATACTGCTGGGTGAACTGCGCCTGGCTAAAGCGCTGAAGACAAAAGAATTAAAGGTGCATGGGCCGATGAGAAAAGTGTTGGCAGTGACCGAACTGTTTCACCAATGTCAGGCCATATACCCGAGAATATTACGCGAGCAGGGCTTGATATTGTAAAGGAGGGTTCAAGATGGCAATCCCATTTCCAAGTGATGAATGGATCAAAGCTGCGATGGTCGAAATTAATGCCAGCCCAGCCTATCAAAAAGCAGCCAAATCCTGGGAAGGTGATCTCATATTTGTGATCACAGCCTTACCAGATGAGCGTAAGGAGGTTTCGCTGTACATGGACCTTTGGCATGGAGAATGCCGCGCTGCCTATGAGGTCACTGATCCTTCACAAAAAACATCAGAATTTACAATAACAGCCCCCTTATCAGTCTGGCGCAAGGTCTTAGAAAAGAAATTGGATCCAATTCGGGGTATAGTTTCTCGGCAGCTCAAGATGGAAGGCAGCCTGGCCAAAGTGATGAAAGCGCCGAAAGCAGCCATTGAACTAGTTAATAGTTGCGCTCAGGTAGACACAAGCTGGCCAAACTAAAGATGGCTCGTTTGTTTAAGTGTGCCTTCGACGGTAAGGTGATTGACTTTTAGTTAACGGACATGATGGAGGATCAGACCCCTCGAAAGCAGGTAGGTTTAGCCCTTAGCGGTGGAGCTGCCCGGGGTCTAGCCCATATCGGCGTTCTATCAACTCTGGTTCGTAATCGCGTTCCAATTGACTGCATTGCTGGTTGCAGCGCCGGTGCTATTTTAGGGGCAACGTATTGTGCCGGGATGTCCATTCGCCAAATTCACGCTCTCGCACCGTACATCAACTGGCGCCGGTTGGCCACGCCGGTGAAATCCGAGGTCGGATTTCTTAGCTTCGAAAAACTTGAACGCTGGTTGGTTATGTTATTGGGCGATCTTGAATTCTCCGATCTGCGGCTGCCCTTTGCCGTGGTAGCAATGGACATGGTCAGCGGCGAACGAGTGATCATTCGCGACGGCCGAATTGCCCGGGCCATTCGAGCCAGTTGCTCTGTTCCCGGAATTGTGACGCCAGTGATCATCGACGGACGCCTGTTAGGGGATGGTGGCGTGGTCGATAATCTTCCAGTGGATGTTGCCCGAGATTTGGGCGCGGATTTCGTGATCGGCGTCGATGTTTTTGAGCCATATTACAATCGTGCCCGTGGGCCGCTTGGCAAGGGTCTAACCGCTTTAGAAACTCTGGTCAGAAATTCTGGCGGGGGAGTCGGCCGGGCCGATATTCTCATTGCTCCGAGGACAGCCGGCAAAACCTACGTCCGCTTTTCTCATTACAAAGAACTTGTTGCCTTGGGGGAAGCGGCGGCCGAATCGAGTCTGCCCTACCTAAACCAACATTTGAGGAATTGGCGATCGACACAACCAGGCACACTGACGAATGGCGGATGATACGAATTCATCTTGGAAAGCTATCCGATTTTACCATACTAACTGAGGTCGAAGTGGAAGTATTTTTTGTTTGGGACGATAGTTGACACATTTCGACTAGATGATCCTGCAGGGAGAAAAAGATGAGTAAGCGAGATTTTGACGAAAAAGACGAAAAGGAACTGAGTAAGCAAGAGGAAAAGTCAGTCGAAGAAAAGTGGGAGCGGGACCGTCTTGGCGCGCTGACCTGGGCTGCCATTCTAATATGGGCCGGGGTTGTTATGCTGGCCGCCAATCTAGGTGCCTTTAACTTGATGAGAGCATTTACCGAACGACTACCTTTAGGATTGGGCAACTTTCCTTTTGAATTTGGGTTCTTTCCGATAGAAGCCTGGTCCGTTTTTTGGCTCGGGGCAGCGGTCATCCTTCTTATCCAGGTAGTCGCCCGCTTGCTGATACCCGAATTTCGCAGGCCGGTGACAGGAACACTCATCATAGCCATCATTTTCTTTGGTCTGGGCATTGGCCAATGGCAATGTGTCTGGCCGATCATCCTGATTGCGATTGGTATCGGCATCCTGCTGAGGGGCTTCACCAGGAAAGATGGCAAGGAGTAAGGTGCTCTGGCATTTATAGCTGGTTCAGATTAAATGTAGCCAATTCATTCCAGGCGTATTGCCAGATTGTCCACCAATTGTCCCGGCCGATGCAACGGAAATATGGTCTACGGAAGGCTAAAATGATGTCGCCGATCCGGTATCGCGGCAGGACTGGAGTGGAGACGACGAGCCGGCCGATCTCTTGGGGCCGCATCTCGTGTAACATTTTAATGCCCGAACGGGTTTCGACTTCAAAAAAATACAGATCATAATTCGGCACCCAGGCCCGGTTTCCGTCCCACTGTTGACCAAAAATACCTTCAGTCGCGCCGTAGATCTCACGAATTACAACCGGCCCGTAAAATGCCCTCAATGTCGGCCGGTACCGGGTATTGATGCCCGGCGCGCTTCCCAGGGTCATGATCTGTGGCGACCACAGATCCTTAGGGTAACATTTATGCTCCTTCCTCAAGTACCGGCCGAACTGGATAGCTGTCTGGTAAACTCCCCCTACAAGTGTCACATCCTCATCCCGGCATTTCTCCAGGGCCATTTCAAATCGTTTGGCCCAATCCCTCAATGTTTTACCGCCGCCCAGAGAGTCGATCTCCTCTTGAGATGGGACAGATTTGATGGGAGTAAAAGCTGAAACATGTTTAGCATAGATGCCTGAGCTATAGCCGTAGTCGATCTGCCCTCCATCAACTTCCAGGGTACCTGCGATGGATGGAAAATTCAGATTCAAATTAACGCCCTCGAATAGGTCAAAGCGGTCTTCCATGAGAACGTAATGCATCACGGCCCGGCCGGCACTAATGCGCCGGCGAAGATCGGCCGGTGTCATGGGAATAAATTTGGATTCTCCTTTCGTCGTGCCTCGGGTAATGGCCCAACCAACGGGTTCCTCAGCCAACAGCAATTCTCGTTCCCCCGCCATGACTCGATCGACGGTTGGTTTAAGCTCTTCGTACGTTTTTAAAGGAAA
>DOXE01000059.1 GCA_003519205.1 Chloroflexota bacterium | reverse complement strand
CTGGTATTAGAAATACCTTCGAATAACACTTTTTTGGTCATATGAAATATTGCTTTATTAATTCTGATTGCTTATGCTGTTAAAAAGAATGAGATTGCTTCCATAGGTAACTTTACGCGAATATTCAGCGTTCTTGGACCATGTAAAATGACGCGTGAAATTCACGAAGGTCTGGGTGCGGTCGGAAATTCTAAATCATGTTCATCCTGTTAACCTTGTCCATTTTTAAAGGAAAATTCAGATGAGCCAGATCGAAGAGGGTACTCTCTTATGGGAACCGTCAGAAGATGTTAGAAATAGCGCCAATTTGACCCAATATATGCGTTGGCTAAGGGAAAAGAAGGCTCTGGATTTCAAATCCTATCCCGAGTTATGGCAATGGTCCATCTCGAAGCCGGCCGATTTCTGGCAAAGCATCTGCGAGTACTTTGAAATACGAGCTTCGAGAAAACCAACGGCTGTGCTGCCGGAGTATTCGATGCCTGGGACCAGGTGGTTTCCGGGAGCTCAACTGAACTACGCCGAAAACATTTTTGCCCGCATGAATAAGGAAGGACCGGTCATTTTGTACAAGACCGAGGATGATCCGTTAAAAACGATGGGTTGGAGCGAGATCTATTCGAAAACCAACTCTCTGGCAGAGGCGTTGCGAACCTTAGGTGTGCGGCGTGGTGATCGGGTCGTCGCTTTCATGCCCAACATTCCAGAAACTATCATTGCCTTACTTGCTGTAGCCAGCCTTGGCGCCATCTGGTCTAGTTGCTCGCCTGATTTTGGTAGTCGAAGCGTCCTTGATCGCTTTCAGCAGATCGAGCCCAAGGCTCTCCTGGCAGTTGATGGTTACCGTTATAATGGCAAAACGTTCGACCGTCATGAAGTCCTGTTCGACCTGCAGGAAAACTTACCAACCCTGGAAAAAACGGTTTTAGTGCCACTGATCTCAAGCGGCTTAAATCATGAAGAACTTACAAACACAGTCCTTTGGGATGATTTCCTTATGAGTTCTCCGGCAAAAGAAAGCATCAATTTCGAACAGGTTCCATTCGATCATCCTTTATGGGTCTTATACTCATCAGGCACCACGGGTTTGCCAAAGCCAATCGTACAAGGGCAAGGGGGAATTCTCCTTGAACATCTTAAAATGGCCGTACTGCATCTCGATCTTAAACTAGAGGATCGATTCTTCTGGTATACCAGTACCGGCTGGATGATGTGGAACTTTTTGGTCGGTGGACTACTGGCCGGGGCAAGCATCGTCGTCTATGATGGCAGCCCTGGCTATCCAAATTTATTTGGCTTATGGCAGCTTGCTGCTGAGATCGGGATCACTTACTTTGGCACATCGGCCGCCTACATCAGTGCCTGCATGAAGGCCGGGATCAAGCCGTCTGAACAGCATGATCTTAGCCAGATCCGAGCCGTAGGATCGACCGGTTCGCCTCTCGCGGTTGAAGGGTTTAGTTGGATCTATGAAAACGTGAATCGTGACCTGGCTCTTGAGTCGGTTAGCGGTGGCACTGACCTTTGCACCGCCTTTGTCGGCGGTTGCCGACTGTTGCCAATATTCGCGGGCGAAATACAGGGGGCAGCCTTAGGTGCCAAAGTGGAGGCTTATGACGAATCGGGGCAGGCCATCGTCGGCCAGGTGGGAGAGCTGGTTATCTCCCAACCCATGCCATCGATGCCCCTCTATTTTTGGAATGATCCGGGAAACCAGCGATACAAAGCCAGTTACTTCGAAATGTATCCTGGTGTCTGGCGACATGGAGACTGGATCGAATTCACCGAACGCGGTAGTTGCATAATTTACGGTCGTTCGGATTCGACCATTAATCGTCAGGGCATCCGTATGGGCACCAGCGAGATTTATCGAGCCGTCGAATCATTGCCTGAGATCGAAGATAGCCTGATCGTCGATCTGGAACTATTAGGCCGGGAATCTTTTATGCCACTTTTTATCGTATTGCGGGAAGGAATGGAGCTAGATGAAGATTTGCAGCAGCGGATCAAACAAACTGTTCGGTCAGAGGTCTCTCCCCGGCACGTACCTGACCACATCTATGAAATCGAACAAGTGCCCTATACCTTGAGTGGTAAGAAAATGGAAGTGCCAGTGCGGCGCATCTTACTGGGTCAAGATCCAGAATCGGCCGTCAATCCCGGGGCCATGCGTAATCCAGAGTCAATCCATTTCTTTGTTGAATTCGAGAAATCGTTGCCACAATTGACCTGATTTATTTTGCTAGGGCTAATCAATCAGGTCAGCCCCCATTTTCGCCAGCATGATGTCTTCTTCTTCAGGAAGGCCGCTCACCCCCACAGCGCCTATAACGCATCCTTCGTGATAGATTGGAACGCCACCCCCCCAAGCTGTATAACGAAGATCGCCAAAGTTAGTCATCGGAAAGTCTTCTACCCGTGAAGATTGACCGATTGATACTGATTCCGTGTGTTCTCGAGCAGCGGTGAAAGCCTTATTGATAGCAATATTGATAGAAGGCAACCGGCAGCCATCCGTTCGTAAGAAAGCAATGAGTTCGCCATGTTCGTCAGTCACCGCGATAGCAGCGCCTTT
>DOXE01000434.1 GCA_003519205.1 Chloroflexota bacterium | reverse complement strand
CAGATGTAATTGGTCTTTGGCTTTTTGGAAATCGTGATCCAGACGATTATTATTCAAAAGACGATATTGATTTACTCAACACTCTGGCCAGACAGTTAGCCATTACGATGGAAAACGCCCGGCTCTTTGTCGCCTTCCAGAAAGAACTGGCAAATAAAGAACGAGCGGAACAGAACCTGGCCCGATATGCTGAACGGCTCAGACTGCTCCATATACTGGACCAGGCCATCCTCGCCGCCGATTCAAAAGAGGAAATTGCCCGNNCTATTCCCTTTCAAATGCCAATTAACCTGTTTCTAGACACTATTGAGTCGCTCAATGATCGAATCTGGAATATTAATGAACTGCAACGCCGGGTTGGACGATCTCCAGTAATTGACGAATTATTATCCGATGGCGTTCGCACCGTGTTGAACGTACCTCTGATTGTGGCCAACACGCCCATCGGCGCCCTAAATGTTGCTTCTGGTCTTGACGATGCCTTTTCAGCTGAGCATATTGAGATCGCCAGGGAAGTAGCTAATTCGGTAGCAGTAGCTATCCATAATGCCCGTCTCCGGTCAATTATCAGCAGGCATGGACGCGACCTCCAACATTTGTCCTCTCGACTGATCCGCGTTCAAGAAGATGAGCGCAAACGAATCTCATACGAGCTTCACGATGAAATAGGGCAGGTTTTGACCGCAGTTTCTTTCAATTTGGCTGCTATCGAAAAAGAATGCGAGGATAATCCTTCGATCGGAGTAGCCGAAAAGCTTGCAGATACAAAATCATTGGTAGATCATCTCACCACTCAGGTTCGTTCTCTGTCTTTGGAGCTTCGACCGACTATGCTACAAGATCTCGGCCTCATACCAACCGTGCGTTGGTATGTTAATACCTTTACAGAGCGCCGAGGTATAACTGTCCATCTCGATACATCCAATATGAATGATCGGTATCCCGAAGATGTGGAGACAACCTTGTATCGCATCGTACAAGAAGCACTCACCAACGTGTCTCGCCATGCTGAGGCTAGCCAGGTAATACTCTGTATTGAAAGGAGCGATTCAATAATTCGGGCATCGATCTTCGATGATGGAATGGGATTTCAACCGGAAAAAATATTATCTTCGGCTAACATTGGAAAAGGTGTGGGTTTGGTTGCTATTCGGGAGCGAGTGATGGCCCTCAATGGTCAATTCTCGATTGAATCAGCGCCAGGAGAGGGTACCCATCTGGAAGTAGAAATACCAATAGGAGATGGAGAGTGAGTGAAATCCGCGTACTTCTCGCCGAAGATCATACAATCGTTCGAAAAGGTTTGCGGGCGCTCTTGGAAGACGCCAAAGGAATCGAGGTTGTCGACGAGGCCGAAAACGGCCGTGAGGCCGTAGACAAGTCAAATCAGCATCGACCTGATGTAGTGGTAATGGATATATCAATGCCTCTTCTCAATGGCCTCGAAGCGACCCGTCGGATAAAGGAACAAGATTCCAATATAAAGGTCATAATATTGACCATGCATGCAGATGAAGAGTATGTACTGCAAGGCTTGCGTGCTGGAGCCGACGGATACCTAGTAAAACAAACTGCACCTGCCGAGCTCGTTGCTGCCGTGCTAGCTGCTTTCCATGGAGATTCTTTCTTAAGTCCTTCAATATCCAGGACAGTGATTAAGGAGTATATTCGTGGAGTCGAGTCAAATACAGAATTCGACTCATACGAAACTTTAACGGACCGTGAGCGTGAAGTCCTTCAATTGGTTGCCGAAGGTCTTTCCGTTCGAGAGATTGCCGAACACCTTTATATTAGCGAAAAAACGGCAAGAGCCCATCGATCGAACCTGATGAATAAACTTGAGCTACACAATATCGCAGCCCTCACCATATATGCTCTAAGAAAAGGCGTGATCAGTCTTGATGAGTGAATTCCGTTTAGGGGAATACAGATTTTCGCCCAACACGACTTGCTGTAAATTACCCTCAGTCAATTAGGTTAAAATACATTTAAATATAGGCATCTCGCCTAGAGACAATTAAACACTCCTGTATTATTATTAAAAGTATAGTCAAATCTACATGTCTTAGCCGTATCTTAGCTGCATGCCGATAACACCGGATAACCCGTGTGAAGGGCATCTCTGGAGGGCCATTCAGTCGCTTTGCGACATCAGACGGGTGGCGGAGTTAGTGTATCGCTTGCACTCATTAGGGCGGGACGCCGAGCACAGCCGGGATGGTGGGCTTGGGGGGGACCGGATTTTTTACCCGGTTCTTCAACAAGCCTGCTTAACAACGTGGTAGCCATCCTTCGTTTCTTCAGACCCTTTTTCGCAAGCTCTGACTGATAACATTTGCATCTTCGTGCAGGTTGCAAACCCAACTTGTAAGGCACTGTAATGCATAATGAACACCGGGAGTCGGCCGGGGAAAACCTACTTCATGTAAATGTATCAGATAATCACCTGTCTCACGCCGGGTTATAGCCAGAAGCAGACGTTGCTCAATTGGTTCTTCTGAAATATACGTATCAACTACAAGTGAGTCCCGTCCTATCGACTGGTAGAGATCGATCATGTTCACTGATGTCTTTTCTGTCGAAAAGACATTTGGCCGAAATCGCTGACTGATTTCTGCCAGGCTAAGGGGTATTTGAATCACGACATGGGGCATCGGGGACTCCTGGGGAATGAAAAAATCATCAGGCGCTCGCCTTCGATTTCGCTGCCATTTAAAGTAATAGCAGGTCCGACCTTCAGCAAGTGCTTTTTCTTCATATTTTGTTCTTAGGCGATCATCATCGCTGGTAATATATGGCGAACCTAGACAGCTATTAAAATATGATGACCTCTCGAGACAGGAAGAAATCCACTCAGCATATTCGAAGTGATCTGTTGCGATATCAATCATCCCTTCGGTTGACATTCGAGTAGCTACCAGCTGCAGAAACCTGTCATTGATGAGTCGACGTCGATAATGAGCAGGCTTTGGCCATGGATCGGGAAAATTAATGAATAAAGCATTGATACATTTCGGCCCACATAATGTCCACAACACAGCTTGAGCTCGTGCTTGAATGAATCGAACGTTCGTTAATCCTGCTCGTTTTACCTTCCGTTCCCCTTTGCGCAAGGATGGTAATGAGATTTCTAAACCAAGAATATTCTTGTCCGGATTATGCTGGGCCAATTCAACTAGGAATCTTGAATCACCAAAGCCAACTTCAACCAACAGTGCTGCTTCGCGGCCAAATATATCGCTCCAATCTGTTGGCCATGGTAGAGCTGTGATCGAAAGAGACTGGCTCAGAAAACGAGAATCAATATTCGATGAATTCAACTGCCACCCAACCCTGATTTCCTGCAGGTGTGAGAACTTGCTGCCAGCCCTGACCCTCAACCGTTTCTATTCTCTCAATTAAGATTAAAACAGTACCATCGGGGATTAGTTCCAGTTCTTGGGTTCCACCCGGTGATTCACGTAGCCATAAGCCATTTGGACTGTTTACTGTTGCAGATGGCACAACCGGTGTGTCTGTAGGCGCTGTTGTATCAGTAGGGATAGGTGTGGGTGTATCAATGGGACTAGTCGGACTCACTATTGGTGTACTGATTGTAGGAGTCATTGATGGTATAGCGGTCGCTGTAGCTAGTTGCGCCCTCGTCGGAGGTTCAGGAGTTGAAGTTACATCAACTAATTGAACCGGCCTCAATAATCCAAAGCCAGCTACGGCTAAAGAGATTAAAGCAACCAACAGCGAGAGACCACCCCGAAAAAAGTCAACAAGCATACCGTGACGTGCTTCTTGTTGCTGCACACCGTATGCTTTTGTTGGCACATCACGACGTGAAAAGAGTCCCCGAATTAAAAAATATGCCGCTCCAATCAGGCAAACGCCGCCAAGAATTATTAGCCCTGCGTTCACGATTAAATTCACGCTATTGACTCCACTCGATCGCCGTCCCTAAAGGCGCCTTAAGTATCTCTCCCATGATACCCTTTTGAAGAATGATTAGAATTTATCAGTCTGGGTGAACCTTTTTGCCTCATCCCATAATGCCTCAAGAGCATCCAAGTCTAAATCTATTAATTCCAGCCCACGCTCGCCTGCCAGTTGCTCTATATATCGAAATCGACGACTAAATCGAAGGTTTGCCTCCCTTAGCGCTGCTTCTGCATCGATATCCAACCACCTAGCCCAGTTTACGACAGCGAAAAGTAAATCGCCAAACTCGTATCGGCGTTCTTCTTGAGAATCGGCCGACTTTAGCTCAGATATTTCCTCTTGAACCTTTCCCTCAACGCCGGTTATGGACGGCCAATCGAAACCAACGCGTTTTACCCGGTCTTGAATCTTTTGGGCTCTGGCTAATGCCGGTAGGCTGGTTGGTACGTTATCGAGCAGCGAAGGCTGCTTTGAAACGCCANNTCTCCACTTCCAAGTCGCCCCAAACATGGGGATGTCGGTGTTTGAGCTTATTATCTATACCGGAAATTACGTCAGCCAGTTTAAACTCGCCTAATTCGCTGGCAATTTGAGCTTGCATTACAAGATGATAAAGAACATCGCCGAGCTCCTCACATAGAGCTTCGTGATCTTCCTCGTCCAAGGCGGTTAATACTTCGCTGGTTTCTTCTAGAAATCCATTTCGTAGACTCTGATGAGTTTGCTCTTGATCCCATGGACATCCATTCGGTCCACGGAGAATCGCCACAGTCTCCGCAAAAGTCTGTAAGGTATTGGTAAATGGTAAGGGAGGTACAAAAAGACAAGTTAGATGGGTAAGACTATCGCTGCGATCGATAGAGTATAGGGGAAGGTTCTCAATCATCAGGCTCGCCATCCCTGCATTATGAACTAACATTACTTCATGTTCATCAGGGTATAGATTCATAAGAGCTAGTTTCAATTCACTAGCCAGCATCCTGTTAAATACCTGGCCCAGGAGCAATGGCATCTCGCTGCTTAATGGCGGATGATTATACTGAGCTACTTCTATTGCATCAAACAACTGNNCCAACCATCGGATGACCTGGCACCGCATATACGATATGTGACCCATCTTCGTCGGCCGCTCGTGCCAAACGCAACAATTCGTCTACGATCTCTTCATAAACAGCGTTAAATTCTGTGCATGACTCATAAAAACGGTCAAAACTGACAAATCTGGTCTGCTCTGGCAATTCTGGCACAACTGGATGACGTTCTGTACGCAGGTAAACTGTGTCTGCCTCTAACAGAATCTCCCATGCTTGTCGGGTAATCATTTGGCTATCGCCAGGACCCAGTCCAATAATCGTGATTCCCATCATTAAACCCTCTATGAATAAAAAAGACGAGCACAAGAGTCTCGTCTTTTTGTCGAAATATATCGCTCAAGTTTGCCGTCTACAGGCCTGAAGCGATTAAAATGCTTCAGGCTGCGATGGCCAGAGCCACCTGGTTTCAGTGCATTGATTACCGTTTTGTGTAAGTTGGTGCCTTTCGAGCCCGTTTGAGACCAGGTTTCTTTCTTTCTTTGACTCGAGGATCGCGAGATAGGTGACCACCCGCTCTCAATACATTTCGAAGGTTTTCATCATATTCGACAAGCGCACGAGCCAATCCCAGCCGAACAGCATCAGTCTGGCCAGTTATTCCGCCCCCTTGAATCAAAACTGTGACGTCAACTTGGCCAACCAAATCAGTGTCAACCAAAGGACCCAACAAAGTATCGTAATCTCCGAAGCGGGGGAAGTAATCTCGCACTTCCTTGTCATTGACCTCAAAAGAGCCATTTGCTTGTTCGTCCATATAAATACGAACTCGGGCTGACGCTCGTTTACGTCGACCAATGCCTTCGTAATACTGGCGATTTTCTATTTCCATTCTATACTCCTATAATTCCATCATTTCCGGTTTTTGAGCCTGATGGGGGTGTTCTGGACCAGCATAAGCTTTCAATCTGCTAATCATCTTACGGCCGAGATGATTCTTCGGCAACATACCTCGAACCGCGTATTGGATGACCCTCGTGGGGTGTCTCTCAAGTTGTTCACGCAACGTGATTTCAGATAGGCCACCCATGTATCCAGAGTGGCGATAATATTTCATCTGGTCCTTGCGCCGGCCAGTAACATGTATCTTCTCAGCATTGACGACAACGACGTAATCGCCACAATCCACCGCCGGGCTAAAGATCGGCTTATGTTTGCCACGTAATACCGTCGCAATTTCCGAAGCCAGGCGGCCAAGCGTTTTCCCCTCAGCATCAACGACGTACCAGCTCCGTTTGATTTCCGCTGGTTTCGTCACAAAAGTCTTATTCATCTTCGGATCTCCTCAAAAACTTCATTCGTAAATTACGGACGTCAGAAAGAGAGCGTGAGGTGGGGCCGTTTGAGCAGCCCGATCACGATCACGTGCATTCAAGGCGGCAATGAATCTTTCCACCGTCCAAGTGCCCTCTCCCACAGCCTTCAAACAGCCTACTAGGCTTCGCACCATTCGATAGAGAAAGGCATTCGCTTCAATTGTAAAAATCAATAGACTCTCATTCCGGTTCCATTCCGCTTGAAAGACCTGGCGAACAGAATTATTTCCCTGGGGTGGCCGACCAAAAGTGGCAAAATCATGTTCACCCACGATGGCGCTTGCCGCCAGATTCATTCGCCCAATATCGAGCTGCTGACTCACGTGCCAGCTTGTCCTCCGGTATAAAGGACTCCGGACCGGTTCATTGTAAATGTAATAATTGTAAGTCCGTTTTATCGCATCAAAACGTGGATGAAAATCCTCTTTCGTTTCTGATAAACGAACAGCGGCGATATCAGCTGGTAAATTGGCGTTTAAAGCTAGCCATAGGGTTTTTGGACCATGTGGCCATTCAAGATCAAAGGCAACGACTTGTCCAGTGGCGTGAACGCCACTATCGGTACGCCCGGCACCGATGACCGTCGTCTCTTCACCGCTTATGAGACGGATTGCACGTTCGAGTTCTTGTTGAATGCTGGGTCCGGTAAGTTGTTTTTGGAATCCACAATAGGCAGTGCCATCGTATGCGATAATGGCCAGGTAACGCATAGCATGCTATCTGTTTAAGCCCAACATCGAAGGGAGTTTTTTACCAAACACATTTTATCACCGGAAATCAATTTCTATTCATCCTCAACTAACATCAATACAGCCATATTGGCATTGTCACCCGGCCGTTTTCCTACCTTCACCAAACGGGTATAACCACCCGGACGATCGGCATAACGGGGTGCGATATCATCAAAAAGTTTGCTAAGTACATCAATATCAGTCAGATTGCCGTCTTCGTCCTCGTAAGTACGAAATCGTGAAATCCGTGCTGCTGCCAGTCGACGAGCATGCACCTCCGCCGCCGGATTTTCCTGCCCATTGACAATACCTCGTTTAGCCAGGGTGATAACTTTTTCCGCAGCCGGCCTCAACATTCGCGCCTTCGCTTCTGTCGTAAGTAATTGCTCATGACAGAAGAGATCTGCGATCATATTCCTGCGCAAGGCACGGCGATGTCCCGTGTCCCGGCTCAATCTGCGGCCTTGTAATCTATGTCGCATCTCGAATCCTCTTATTCCGCCTCGGTCACTTCGCCGTCTTCATCCATAAATCCCTTCTCATGAAGTTGAGTTTTTAATTCTTGAAGGGACTTCTCGCCGAAGTTCCGTATCGCCAACATCGTCTCTTCGCCCTTATCGAGCATATC
Source organism: Chloroflexota bacterium (assembly GCA_003519205.1). GTDB lineage: Bacteria > Chloroflexota > Anaerolineae > Promineifilales > Promineifilaceae > UBA11865. Next base: position 2,918 of record DOXE01000434.1, on the reverse strand, counting down.
GATTAATTCACCAACTTTGGTGATACCGGTTCGTTTAAGCGAATTGAATACCCGGACGCTAAGATCAAGCTGCTCAATCGGTGTATCATACAATTCATTGGAGATNNATTTCCATGATAATCCGATCGTAGTCGGCAACCTGACCCACGCGGGTTTTCTCAACTTCGTAACCAACACGCTCTATCGGGCTGTAAAGCGCATCCATTGGTAGCTCGCCAATAGGCAAACGACCTCGTTCTTCCGCCGGCGAATAACCCCGACCTGTCTCGGCCGTCATTTCAATCTCGAGGAAGGCTTCATCGGAATCGACGGTAAAAAGATACAAATCCGGGTTAATCACTTCCACTTCGGGCGGAGCGATGATATCGGCCGCCGTGACCACACCCGCCCCTCGCACTTCAATTCTCAACCGCGCACTGTCTGTGCCCAAAAGTTTGAGCCGGATTTGCTTCACATTGAGAATCAGTTCCATCATATCCTCACGAACATGGGGGATGGCTGCAAACTCATGAGGAACGTCGGTAACTCGAATTGAAGTGACAGCCGCACCTGGTAGCGATGCCAAGAGGACACGTCGTAGGGAATTGCCCAACGTCGTGCCGTAACCTCTCTCAAGAGGCCCAATGGTGAACCTACCATATTTTCGCGACATCGCGGTGCTTTCAATTTTTGGTAGGACAAGATTCATTATCGTCAAGGTAAAAACCTCCACAACGGTTTCACAATAAGAAAGCCGTTCGATTGGTGTGGCATATTTTCGCCACACGCAAATAATCCACACTCCATCCAATCACCCTTTTAACGCGAGTAATACTCAACGACAAGTTGTTCATTAAGTGAGACATCGATGTCTTCCCTTGATGGCAACTGAATGATATTGGCGGACAAATTCTTGGCATCCAGATGGAGCCAGCGAGGAACACGCCTTTCGTCTAAATCCTGCCCGAGCGCCTTAAAATAGTTATTGCGGTTGCTTTCTGGCCGAATTGAGACCGAATCCCCAGCCTTAACCAAAGCTGATGGGACGTTGGTCTTGCGACCATTCAACATGATGTGTCCATGTTGGACAAACTGGCGCGCTTGTGCCCGGGATTCGGCAAATCCGAGCCGGTAAACAACATTGTCTAGTCGACTTTCAAGCAAAGTCAAAAGGTTGGTTCCGGTTAGGCCTGAGCGTTGTTCCGCTTTTCTAAAATAATTGCTAAATTGTCGCTCGTAAACACCATAAATTCGGCGCATCTTCTGTTTTTCGCGAAGCTGCAGCAAATAATCAGATGCCCGTCCTCGCCGGAACTGGCTGTCACGCCCGTGTTGGCCTGGTGGATAAGGACGTCGTTCGATTGCGCACTTCGGTGTCAGACANNTCCATTATCGCTATACGAATTCCTTTCTATACACGACGCTTTTTCGGTGGCCGGCACCCGTTATGAGGTACCGCCGTTACGTCACTGATAGACAATATTTTTAAGCCTGCTCCTGAAACTGAACGGATGGCTGACTCGCGTCCTGGACCAGGACCCTTAACCACCACATCGGCTTCTTGCATCCCATTATCAACTGCGTCTCTAATCGCATTGCGAGCAGCCAAGCCGGCGGCATAGGGTGTGCTTTTGCGCGAGCCCTTGAAGCCAATGCTTCCACCACTCGCCCAGGAGATGGTATTACCATCCAGATCAGTTACTGTAATAATCGTATTGTTGAAAGTCGCATAAATATGGACCACGCCATGTGGTACCATCTTCTTCGCCTTCCGTGGGCCTTGTGGCCTTCTTCTTCGTCCCATTTACCTGCTCCTGTTATTTCTTTGCACCCCGACGCCGACCGCGACCGGCAACCGTCTTCTTTGGACCCTTCCGCGAACGAGCATTTGTTTTCGTGCGTTGCCCACGCACAGGCAATCCACGCCTATGTCGCAGTCCGCGATAGCATCCAATTTCGGTTAGACGCTTAATATTCATGTGTGTCTGTCGTCGTAGATCGCCTTCGACAACAAGATCGTGGTCTATGATCTGTCGAAGTCGAGAAACCTCCGCTTCGCTCAGATCCTTAACCCGTGTATCAGGATTTATTTCGGCCGCTGCCAAGATCTTGTTGCTAGTGCTACGGCCGATGCCGTATATGTATGTTAAACTAACTTCAACCCGTTTATCACGAGGAACGTCAACGCCTGCAATTCGAGCCATTTTCTCTCCGCTTACCCGTCATAAGAGCTACCGCGTAATCATGAGGCTCTTAATCGGTGCCTTTATGACCGGGTCCTCGAGCCCTTACCCTTGTCTCTGCTTGTGGTTAGGATTCTCACAAATTACACGTACCACACCTTTTCGTTTGACGATTTTGCATTTCGGGCAACGTCGCTTTACTGATGATGATACTTTCATAATATTAACTCCAGTTCGTTTTCGGATACGATCTCTCAACGGCTCGTATCGCGACTATTAGGTCTCTTTGGACCTCATTTATCGATTGATCACCGTCAACTTCAAATAATAGATTTTCTTCACGATAAAAATCTAATAATGGTGTAGTCTGATTAAAATAAACTTCAATACGTCGCTTCTGCGTTTCTTCAGTATCATCCTCACGCTGATACAGAGGACTACCATCGAAATCGCAGATACCACTCACCTTTGGTGGGTTGAACTCCGTGTGAAACACGTGACCACATTTCGTGCATGTCCATCTTCCAGCCAAACGGCGCAATAAAATCTCGGGATCCACATGAATGTATGGTACGACGGTTACAGGATCATCCTTTTCAGCAAAAATCTGGTTTAGCGCTTTTGCCTGTGGAATCGTACGGGGAAATCCGTCCAAAATAGCACCTGCGGCGCAATCCGCTCTCGATAATCGTTCTCGTACCATCTCAACCGTAACATCATCCGGAACCAGCTCACCAGCATCAGTATATTGCTTGG
>DOXE01000442.1:4613-6977 GCA_003519205.1 Chloroflexota bacterium | reverse complement strand
ATGCCGGCAATGGTCTTTTCTCCGAAGGTGCTCGATGGCGCAACCGAAATACCTCTTGCTTCCAGCGTCGCTTCCAGGCTCTCGGCCACGACCGCTTGCGATTCAGCATCGGTCAATGTTGTTTGAAGCCATAAGGTGTTAACCAGGCCAGTCAACCGCCAGTCACGTTGAACGGTCTCGATGGGGATATGTATGGATGTGTTCGTCGCCGGATCGAATAAGATGCCAACGATTTGCACATTTAACTCGCGTTCTGCTTCATTTTCAATTGTTATTTTATCTCCCAAACCCCAGCCTTTTTCATCCGTTATCTGCTTGCTGACCACGGCCGCATGGGTATCCTCGGGGAGCAACCACCGTCCCTCTTGAATCTCTGGGCGGTAGAGAGTTGTTTCCTGAGGTTGCCCGAACACAGTAATACGTGCATCGGTTACTTCTCTCTCCTCTTGAGTTGCCAGGCGGGCACTTGCCGGCAAGATCAGCCAGGAGTCGACGGCCGCAGCGCCCTCGATCCCTTGAGCGATGGTCTCAACTTTCTGCGAACGTTCAGTATCTTCCAATGATAGGGTGACTTGATAATTGTGGATACCGGCTAATTTGTTGCCGAAGGTGAATTTGGTCGCGTCATTTACGCCAACAACCATCATGAAGATAGCACCGGCCATGACCAGGGCCACTTCGATGATGATCACACGGCGTCGGTTGCGAAATGCATTGCCGATGGTGAGTAGAATCGTGTAGGGTACATTGCGAACGTTGGCTATCAGACGATCCAACGTGCTGGCGCTGCCACTTAAACCATAGGTGCTGATGGCTTCGCGCACCGTGATACGCATGCCTGCGAGCAGCGGGAACAGGGCTGCGATGAAAGGCGCGACCAAACTGATGGCGACCTGGACATAAACGGCCGTGGTATCGACCCTAATCTCAAATATCTCCATGTTCAGGAAAGTGGCGAAGAAGCTTTGTAGCCCCAGCGCAGCGACAGCTCCAATGGGAATGGAAATAATCGCCGCTAACATCCCATAACCAAGCACCAGAAGTAGATATCCGGAGACGACTTGCCAGGAATTTGCTCCAATAGCCTTCATCACCCCAATCTGATCCACTTGCTGGGAAACGATGGCGCTAATGCTATTATAGACCAGGAAAATACCCAGAATGACGACGATGAAACCCAAGACGCCTAAGAGCAAAAATAGCGCATTCAAGATCGCTTCGGCTGGCGGAACATCAGGCGGGACGACGCGATCTTGAAACGGGAAGGATACGCCGACAGAATCGACGTTGATTTCCTCGAAATAATCTTGAATGAGTAAATCGGTAGCTTCGGCTCTGGCCTGGTCAAATTCAACATCGCGGGTCTGAACTAAATTGTAGGTATCGATGCCGGTGATTTTGGCGAAGGTGTCGCTGTTGGCGTAGAATGTCTCGCCAAATACCGGTTCAGGACCAATCGGGTCCATGGTGGCCACAACTTCTAGCGTGCGTTCGCTGTCGCCGAATCGTAATTCCACGATATCCCCTTCGAAGACGCCGCTCTCACCCACGGATACCTGGCCGATGCCTAGGGTATTACGACCCGGCCATTCACCGCTCACCAGGCCATCCAGGCTCATCTTCTGATTGAGGTAATCTTCTCTCGCCTTGAGCAAGCCCGTCTGCCACTCTTCAGTGCCGGCAAGGCGCCACTCAACGGGAGCGTTTTGTATGCCCTCGACTTCGGCGACCCCCTCTATCCTAGCAATTCTATCCAGTTGTTCATCAGTTAATGGGGGAGAAACGCTGAGCTTGATATGGGGAGGCTCGGCCGCCAACGAACCGGTGGCGACAGAATCGGCCACCAGGTTACGGCCGCCGATGACCAGCCCGATGCCAATGGCGCCTAAAGCGATGACCAGGACAACTTGAAATGTGCGTGACTTATCTTGCCACAAATCGAACCAAACTTTCGAAAGTAAAGTCATTATTTATACGCTCCCACCAACAACCCGTTTCCATTTCTTACGTAGGATCCATTAAGCCCTGCGCTCACAGGTACTTTGTTGATTCCATTTTGTGACACCGGACCATTATCTATCGCATTCACGATCTCGATCTCGCTCTGGGCACGTTGATCATTGGCGATGCGGCCGTTGACGATTTCTATCTTGCGCGGGATACGGTCGGCCAGGTCTTTATCGTGGGTGACCATGAGCATCGTCTTTCCTTGCTCCTCTACCAAGCTCATGAAAAGGTCAAACACCTGTTGGGCTGTACCGGCGTCAAGATTGCCGGTTGGTTCGTCGGCAATTAACAGTGGGGGGTCCGTAGCCAAGGCTCGAGCAATGGCAGCCCGTTGTTGTTGCCCGCCAGAGACCATGC
>DOXE01000442.1:0-4607 GCA_003519205.1 Chloroflexota bacterium | reverse complement strand
TGGCCATCAGAGGGGCGGTCGATACCCGTTACCATGTTCAGTAAAGTCGATTTGCCGTTACCGGATGGTCCCACAATCGAAACAAACTCGCCCTTGTGAATGTCCAGGGAGATATCGTGTAATACGGTCACCTCGTCATTCCCAACCGGGAAGCTTTTGGCGATATTTTTGAGTGATACGATTGGTTGGTTGTTATTACTTCCATTCCCATTCTTCGAAATCATTTAGCACCTCATCGCTGTCAATCCAAATATTAGCTTTACACACTTCTACCATATCTATTTTGGTATGTTATCATATTGTACAATATTTGTCAATATTTTATCAGGAATCTCGATAACAACTTTCTGAATTAGTGGAAGTAAATCGTGGTGATGTAGATTCAGTACGTCCCAGCGGCGAATGATAGTTATTCGGATGGCCACGCTTTTTCAAGGAGAGTGACGCATACCCGATGGCTTGATGGAGGGTGATTGACAACGAATTTTTGGAGTGCTATTGTATTAAGGGAAGAAGGGGTGAGCGGAGTAATTACCGATCGACCTTAAAATGCTTCCTCGGATTTTCATCGGATGTCAAGGCTGAGGTACAGAGATATGCTGATCCAGCAGACCTCATAACTTTAAACACCTAGATGCAAGGAGGATATGATGCCAAGCTACGTTACCCTGTTCAAGTATAGAGGCTCAATTGAGGGTGGTGGACCCGAACGATTTGCAAGGGCCAGGTAAATTGCGGCCGAAGAGATTCGTGTGCCGTATTGGCGTTTGTGCCTTGTGAATAAATTCCTAAAGTTGACTCCCATACCCTGTATCTTTATCATGCTTAACGAGCATGGCAAAATATTAATATTTAACCCAAGTTGCTAACTTGAAAACATAACCGATGCTATCAAGGGAGGTCTAGTGAATTTGTTAATGGTTGTTCTCCGGCTAATCCACATTTTTGCAGGTGTGTTCTGGGCAGGAACGTCCTTTTTTAACTTGGCCTTTTTGACGAATACGGTTAATGCTACTGGGGATGAGGGGAGGAAGGTATTTCAACACCTGATGTTCAAGACCCGCTTTTCCGCCACCTGATCAAATCGCCAAAATGCAATCTCTGGCACAATCTGCAACTACTGGGCGGGTAACGACAACTTTTTAGTCCTCGCACTAATTGGAATGTCTGTAGCCCAATATGCGGCATTTTCATTTTAATATGCGGCACCGCATTCGGCCGATCTTTAAGATCAGGTTACTTCGATTTTCTTCCTAATCTTTCTAAAAAAGATCCCCTATCGCTCCTGCACCAATACCCAGTAAACCCAATATCGCCCCTATCGCAAGGTAAACAACCAGGACGACGAAAAAGGCAATCACGGCCGTTACCAGCGCTTTGGTGTTGTCCAAGTCCAGACCCTGGCGTATGGCAATAAAAGTACAGACAAGCGTCCATATCCAGCCAACGAACCAGCCACAAACAGGGATGATCACCAGAATGCCCGGGGCTTGAGCAAAACCAAGTACACGTAGCATCTCTCCAGAGGTCGCTTTGCCATTAAAAAATGAGGTGCCCACAAAGTAAGTNNCAGCCTCAATTTCCTCATACGTGTCGACATCCAGTCTCAGTACACCAATCACACGGTTTAAAAACATGCTATCCTCCTAATTGAAAGAAGAACCAGGATGACCTCTCGCGTGGGTCCTCCATCCCAACCAACTTTAACATTGTAGTCCTTTGCATTCGATGACACAAGAGTAATTCGCTTTAGATCGCTTGACACCCGCTTCCTCGCTGGCCTAAGATATTGATGAGCGGCTTGGGCAGTGTTGCCAATCGCCTCTCATCGGATAAGGGTGCTAAGAGGGATTATGGCCAATATGGACCTGAAATTGTCAAAGATCCTGTCGCTCACCCTTAAAATCCTCTGCTTCCTCCGTGTCCTAGCGATGAATTGCAACGGAAACGAACCAGAAAACTGTCTATAGCATTTTAGAGGACAGTTGCCCTGGAGCGGTTGAGAGTTATGAGCCTTGAAAGAACCAAGTATTTCCGAGAATTGCGTCGCTGCATGATAGAGCATTTTGATCTCGACGAACTGCAAACCCTTGCTTACGACCTGTCGGTTGATTGGGAAGAGTTACCTGGTGCAAACTTTGCTGGAGCCTGTTTGAGTAGCTCTGATTTGAGTGAGGCTGACTTCTCAAATGCTATCTTGCGAGGGGCGAACTTGAGGGGTGCGAATCTTCACAAGGCCAAGTTAGACGATGCACCCTTGCGGGGCGCTTCGTACGATGCTACAACCCAGTGGCCAAGACGTTTCAATCTCACTTCAGTAGGGGCAATTCAAGAAGGTTAGCTACTGGAACTTTTCTCAAAATTCGAATCCTTCGCCTCCTCCTTGTGTTTTAGAGTCGCCCGCGGGTGAGTGTATTATCGAAACAGACGAAGGGACAAGTAGACTGGGGGAAGTTGCTCTCGTTCCACATAGTTCGCCAATATCTCAGTCAGGATACCTTTTTTATGAAACGCTCTTCGATGAAAACTCGGCATGCCATCTTGCGTTAGGTAATCTTCTCAGATTTAGCATGGAAGATGGAACGTCGATGGCAACAGAAGATTTCTTGGATAAAGGTGGCAACGTGAGCGTTATCCATATTAAACTTTATGATTGGCTCGGACGAGATAAATGTTGACGGAATCACTATAAACGATACTTCTGAGGCCTTAATGCGGGATGGTGAATGGGCTTTTGAATTTTGACAGGTAAGATGGCTGAATAAACGGTTGACGATCAGGCATCTATCAAGCGGGCAATCCAATCATTAGGAGCCATTTCGCCAGGGAAGCTTCTTGACGTCAGTCAATCCCTTCCCCGCCCCCAGCCGGGACTTCGGGCCATTCTCGCTACGAAAGTGGGCAGGAATGCCGCGAACGAGGAATAGCCAGCCCAGCAATTAGTTTGCATGCGGTAGAGTAAAATAGAACGTGCTGCCATATCCATAATCGCTTTCAACGCCAACCTGGCCATCCAGCCTATCCGCAATACGTTGAACAATAGAAAGACCCAGGCCATGCCCCTGTGTACCATCCTCTTTAAGCCTTGTAAAGGGGGTAAACAGGCGGGCTTGCTCCTCTGATTTCAATCCCTTCCCATTATCACGTATCCAATAGCGAACCATCCCGTCATCTTGTACAGTCGCGCCTAAATCCAGGCGTGGGGGTACGCCGCCATACTTTATTCCATTGCTCAGGTAATTGATCCATATCTGCTCGACCCATGGGGCATAACCACATGAAATTGGCCACCGCGTCGGCAACGAGATTTTTGCATCGTAATCCTTGATCAATGTGGCTATTTGCTCCTGTGCCGAATCCACAATAGATCCCATGTCCAGAGGCGCTCTATCAAAGTCTTTTTTACTGCGCACATTGGACAATAAGAGCAATGCGTCAACAATGTCTTTCATTTTGTGTGATGTCGTTTCAATAGCTTGTAAACATTCACGAATATCCGCTTCTGGGAGGTCATTGTATTCAATATTTAATAAACTCGAATAACCTAGGATTACGCTTATCGGGGACTTGAGATCGTGGGCAACAGTATGAGCAAATGCTTCCAGCTCTTCAATCAGCTTTTCCCTTTCTGCTTCTAGGTGCTGGCGTTCACTAATGTCAGCTACATAGGCCAGCACCAGCAAGCCATCACTCGTCTCAAAATAACTTAAGCCCACGTCAATTGGAAATTCAGATCCATCTTTTCGTTGGCCGACCAAATCGAGTCCCAATCCCATTGGTCTGACATGCAAATCCGAAAAGTACTTCTCACGATAGCCACTGTGTAGAGATCGGTATCGCTCTGGCAATAACAAGTCAATTGACGATCCGAGCAGTTCACCACTGTTGTAGCCGAATATCTCTTCTGCCATCGAATTGACTATCGCAATTCGCCCGTGGTTATTGATAGCGATAATTGCCACTGACGTTGTCTCGAGTATTGAACGGAATATCTTTTCACTTTCATGCAATGCCAAATTCAGCCGTTTCTGTTCTGTAACATCACGCGCTATAGCATAAATGACGCTGTCAACCGGGTGGGCCGTCCAGGAAAGCCATTTGTACGATCCGTCCTTACAACAGTAGCGATTTTCAAAAGTCAGTGTGGGATATCCACAGCTAAGCTTTTTTAATTCAGCTAATGTTGGGGAGATATCATCTGGGTGGACGAAATCAATAAAAGGTTTTGCCAGTAATTCCGCTTCACTATAGCCGAGAGACTTTTCAAATGCCGGATTTATTCGCTTGAAATAGCCATCAGTTCCAGCAATGCACATCATGTCTATCGACAAATCAAAAAAGCGTACAATGTCTATTTCCATTGTGATCATCTCAATACATCACTTTGAATCTTAGAGCTTCTCCGGCGAGGTCAGCATATGTTTCCTGGGTCACGATACAGGTTCGAGCAAGGGATTGTGACCTTCAGTAAACTCTATCAATATCTCGAAATCCGTAACCTGAGAATAGTTCTTTGTTCCTAGTCGGGAGATCGCATCGAGTAACGTTAGCACGCTGCAAAATCTTTGTCTGAGGGCATCCCGGATTTATACCCAGTTTCAAAACCC
>DOXE01000214.1 GCA_003519205.1 Chloroflexota bacterium | reverse complement strand
GGGCATGGCCATCTACGATACGATACAGCAGGTCGAATGCCCTGTTTCCACAGTAGCTGTTGGATTTACCGCCAGTTTTGGCACCGTATTGCTGACGGCCGGCACTAAGGGCATGCGTTATGCCCTACCCAATGCTACCGTTCACATGCACCAACCACTTGGCGGCGCGCAAGGTCAGGCGTCAGATATCGCCATCCAGGCGAATGAGATCTTACGCCTACGCCAGTCGGTGAACGAAATATTGAGTTTCCACACTGGCCAATCTATGGAGAAGATCGAAGAAGACACCGATCGCGATGTCTTTATGACCGCCGAAGAAGCCAAAGAATATGGGCTGGTGGACGAAGTGCTAATTACTTCGAAGAACGGGGACGAAGAGTAGGTTGAAAACTTTTTGATATCGATCTCTGAATGGGATCCAATTAGACAGGTCAATTCTGCTGATTTTCAAAACAACCAGTAGTTCAGAGCCCAGCGAGCTGGGCTCTATTTTTTTTTATCTGCTTTGGGCGAGAGGTTTCCTTGGGAGACGTTCTCAGGCTCAAACAGGCATTGTCACGGGTTTAAATCATTACCGTTGGAAGCCGCCCATCACATGATGAATTTGCCGCCCCTATATGGATTGTCTATAATCCGTTCCACCTAGAGAGGGAGGCAGTGTCTGTGAAACGTCTTTCACCTATGACCGACTGCGTCTTAGGCCAGAATAGAAGGGGGTGGCTATGATTCATACCGGGCAAAGACTGCGGAACCGTCAAACCGCAGGCTATATGCTGCTGATTATCGCTCTCCTGCTCATTTTCCTTTACAGTGCTGCAACAGTCATGGCCGGCAATCGTAAGAAATCCGCTGTTTTGCAGGGAACACCTACCATTCGTTTTAGCCGAACTGATTATGAGGTCACGGAAGGAAATCGGGCGACGATAACGGTCGAGATTAACCCTTCACCCACGGTAACGGCTACAGTTCGTTATGAGACGCTCAACGGGACCGCACAAGCCGGCACCGATTATGTTCCTGCCTCGGGTGTACTGGACTTTTCGCCTGGAGATACGTCGAGATCTTTTCAGGTACAAACTCGTTCGAGGAGCACGTTCGTAGGGGACAGAACAGTCATCCTACGCTTGAGTGACCCAACTAATGCTGACCTCGATCCTACCAGAGATGCATCCGTATTAACCATACTGGAAGATCAGGTACCCACCGGAACCCCTAGAACGCCGACGCCTGTCTTCGTGGATAAATATGAGCCAAACAATACCTTGGAAACTGCCTTTCCCACGTCGGTTGGCGCTCCTGAACTTTGCGAAATCACATTATGGCCTTCTGGAGACATTGATTGGTTCCGGTTCACCGTTAAAGATGACGATGCTTATGAGGCCCTAACCTTGGACCTTTCTCCAGGGCTGGACACAGTTCTGACGGTTTATGATAACCAGGGAAAGGTCGTCGACACCAATGATGATTTTGAGTTTGGTAGCCTTGCCTCAAAAGTTGAGTTCACGGCCAAAGCAAGCGGGACATACTACGCCCAGATCGTCAACAAAGATGGTAGTGATACGGCTAACAAGACTTACTGTTTCGAGGTGAACCAGGTTCAAGGAACGGCCACACCAACTCCCTTGCCAACTACCACCCGCGTGCCTGGGGCTGATATTTGTGAATATAACGGCGATTTCGACTCTGCCTGCCTGATAGGTGCTGGCGATACATTCGACATGAACTTTGTGCCGATTTGGGGTGAAGGTCCGGATAATGATTTTTATCGCATTTGGGTAAAACCCGGGCTATTTTACAATTGCGAAACATTTAACCTATCCAGCGTGAACGATACTAACATGATCTTGTACGATCAGAACCAGAACGGGATCGGCGGCAACGACGATAGGGCGGTAGGCGACTTTAGTAGTCAAGTGAGTTTCTTCGCCAGTTATACGGGCTGGCTCTATATTCTAGTCGGACCAGTCGCACCACCGGAATATGCTTTATCATTTTTGTTCACCTATAGCTTAAGATGTACGGAGACAATCACCACACCCACGGCGACGCCCGCGCCAACCCGGCCGCCTTCCTCATTTGTCCCCAAGCCAGCTACTACAACACCCTCTCCTTCACCTTTGGAAGAGACGCCAGTTTTTACGACTACTTCCGTAGTCGCAACTCCGACGGCAACTCCTAACGTTCAGGTCCAGCCCTTGCCGACAAACACACCCATGGCAGCGGCCGGCCGTGAGATCAGTTTTGAGCTCACTGTTTACTACGATTCAAATCTGAATTTCACGCCTGAATTGACAGAGGGAGTTGAAGATGTCGGGGTTGCTATCTATGACAACATGACCAATGAGTTATTGGCCTTTGGTTATACCAATGAAGCAGGTACCATTCGTTTCAGCTCATTGACCGTCACTGGCATGATCCGGATTTCCATACCATTTCTACAGTTCAACCAGATCGCGACTGGTGATTCTAACGTCTTCATACGAGTTTCCCCCTTCTTGCGGTAAGGATTGAATCCGTAGTCTTATTCTAGGAGTGGCTTGGTGGCCGACACCCCTGACGATGTAAAAGTTGAAGCGCCAAATCCAGGTAATTCAAGTGACTCCGAATCACGCCTGCAATCACTCCTCTCCGAAAGAGGCCCGTTGATTATTGCCATTGGAGCAACGGTTGCCAGCCTGGTTTTGATTTGTTTATTTGCCGTTCTCTTGATTCGAAATCAGGACTCGGTAGAGGCTACACCTACCCCAGTTCCCGATAGTGATGTAGAGGTCGATACAGATACCTTCCCATACGAGGCCATCAGCGAATCGGGATCGATAACCTTAACGCTGGAAACGCCGATCTTTCTCGACGTTGCCGGTTCGCAATTTTCGGTGCAGGCCGAAGTGTTACCAGCCGAAGGGGCCTGGACGCCACCAACGGTAAATGAGGCCTCTGTCGCCTGGGTCTATGGTAGCGTCATTAACTACGTCTTTGGGCTAGATGATACTAGTGAGAATCAATCCTTACTCGAACAGCTTGTTGTCGGCGATGAAATCATATTGACCACTCGTAGTGGAAACAGCTCAACCTTCATCGTGAGCAGTCGAAACGAGGTTGCTAGCGATAATAGAGAGATTTTCACCCAACGGTCGCCGGGCGTCACTCTGGTTCTTATTGAGGAAAACCCACAGGATTCCAGATTAGTGGTCCAGGGTCGATTCGTTTTGTCTGATTCCCAGGATGAAGTTCAGGCCGGCCGGGTGGTCGAGATGGGAGAGACGGCACAATTAGAGAGCCTGCAGATCACGGTAACCGGTGTCAGCACACAATATGATAGACCAGAAGTGCCAGCGGGTTTCGCCGTGTTCCATATTGATTACCAGGTCCAAAATGTGGGCACGACGTCAGTGGAAACCAATTCTTTGACGACAGTATTAGCTGATGATGTTGGCAATCTATATGCTCTCAATCCGGTTGCCAGCCAATTAGGCAATAATCCCCCGCTCAGCGGTTCAGTCGCGCCAGGCCAGACTGTGGTTGCTACAGCCGGTTTTCAGATCCCGGCCGGACTTAGCAGCCCAGTCTTACGCTGGCAGGTCTCAATCGTGGGCACCAATAGCTCAATTCAGATCAATATCCCTTTCCAGGATGCGGCCACCGCTAACCAACAAGTAAACATCCAGCTTTCCGAGGTGTCCATCCCTCCCGATGGCAGCAGCGTTTTAATCATTGGGCAAATCACCAATCTTGGTAACCAGCCTGTCATCGTGGACGTTAGCGATATATCGTTAACTAGCTCGTCAGGGACGATACACCAGATATTATCAACGAATCCGGCATTCCCCTGGTCCGTTCCCCCTGGTCAAACTTTGCTCTATGCCGTTACTTTTCAACGGCCGCTCACCAGCGATGCGATCTTTTCGATTCTAAACCAATCCTTCCAAATTACCGGCTTGCGTTAAGAACTGGACCCCGAAACAAATCACACCAAAAAGCTCGGCAGCGAGATACAGTTGTTATCTAATGAAAGGTATAAGTTGTTGTGATATGGTTTCGGCTAATTTGTCTATTCTTTGGTGCCCTTCAGAAACAGAGCTTCAAAAAAAGAAATTTCCCGGGCACCACGGCTGGTGAGGTACAGTATCAAGCCAACAGTGATGATGAAAACCCCTAGGAGAAAACCACCTAGCTGGAGGGGGCCGACGAAGGGGCGGGCAAAGGCAGGTTGCACGTGTGTGCCAATTCCGATCAG
>DOXE01000001.1 GCA_003519205.1 Chloroflexota bacterium | reverse complement strand
GACCTCTACATCGCCTGCGGGATCAGCGGGGCTATCCAACACATGGTTGGCTGCAAGGGTGCTAAACATATCCTGGCCATTAACATGGATCGTGAGGCACCTATCATGGCCAAAGCCGATTATGCGGTGATCGGTGATTTACAACAGATCCTGCCGGCTTTGATCGAGGCGATTGGAAACGAGAGAGACGATCTTTGATTTTAATAAAATGCCTCCAGTAGAGATTCGCGAAGCCCAAATGGAGGATACAGATGCTATTTGGGCGATTTTTAAGGCTGTTATCCAGACGGGCGATACTTACGTCTATTCACCAGATACGCCCCACTCTGACTTAGGCCAATACTGGCTAGCACCGCACATGCGTACCTATGTAGCCGAAGTAGAAGGTGAGGTCGTCGGAACCTATATTATGAAGGCTAATCATCCCGGTTTGGGCTCGCACGTGGCTAACGCGTCGTACATGGTCCACCCGGTTGCGCAGGGCAAGGGTGTGGGAACGGCCATGTGCGCCCATTCTCTGGCCGAAGCCCGACGGCTAGGTTTTCGGGCAATACAATTTAACCTGGTGGTTAGTACCAACAAAGCGGCCGTACACCTGTGGAGTAAAATGGGTTTTGCCGTCGTCGGTACTTTACCCGAAGCTTTTCACCATCAAGATTTAGGCTACGTGGATGCTTACGTTATGTATCGATCGTTAATGGACCATGATAAGTTAGCGAATAGGTAAAAGCTGTGGCAGAATTCCAGGTTTTATATTGGCATGATATACCGCTTCAGGTCCGAGCTGGCAACCGGCGGAATCGCGTCAGTTTTGAACTGGCGCCTAGGTTTCAGGCCGCTATCGACCAAGCGGCTATGGCCAGTGGCTTAATAGGCACTGACGAATACCTAGATGGTTTTCGTTGGAGCGAGATACAGGAGCGCGAGGGTTCGGCCGAGGAAGTGGCGGCGACTGTTGTGGCTGAATTAGATGCGTCTTATCCTCAGATCGACTGGCAAAAGACGGCTAAGGCCATTGTGGCAAAAAATGCAAATCAGGAAGTTGAGTAAGGCACGATGTGCTGTATCTGGTTCGAGGTCATTGCATGAGTGATGATGGCGCAAGTCCAACAGATCCGTTGGTGATCTTTGTCCCTTCCGGACGACGGGGGAGAGTATCCCCGGGCATATCTGTGTTAGACGCTGCCCGCCAGATGGGTGTGGAAATCGAAAGCATCTGTGGCGGCCGGCTGACTTGTGGTAAATGCAAGGTGCGCATCGAGGATGGCGTATTTCAAAAACATGGCATCGCCAGCAGGCCCGATCATGTTACACCGCCAAACGACGACGAGAAAGCTTTCTTGAAACGTTTGGGTGATGACGAGCACCGCTTATCCTGTTCGACCTGTATCCAGGATGACGTCCTGGTGTACTTGCCTGAAGAGAGCCGGGCTCAGAAGCAGATCATCCGTAAAACGGCTACCGAGCGTCTCATTGAAATCATCCCGGCTATTCGCCAGGTCTATGTTGAGGTGGAAACAGCCCAATTAGGCGAGCACCGGGGTGATTGGGGGCGGCTACAGGCTGCTTTGGCTGAACAGTGGCAATTGGATGACTTAATTATCGATTTGCCGGCGCTACGACGCCTGCAGGCTGTTTTACGGCAAGGTCAGTGGGCTGTCACGGTGATCATTTGGCAGGAACGCGAGGTAATTGAGGTGCAGCCCGGCTACCAGGAGGGCATCTACGGCTTGGCGGTCGATATCGGCAGCACGACGGTGGCCGGCTATTTATGTGATCTCCGCACTGGTGAAGTGTTGGCTACAGAATCGATGATGAATCCACAAGTGACCTACGGCGAAGACCTGATGAGCCGTGTTTCCTATGCCATGACTCACCGGGATGGGCTCGATAAGATGCATTCAGCTATTATCGAGGCTATCAATCAGTTATCGGCCCGCGCTGCCAGACAGGCAGGCCTTCAATCGCGCCAGATCCATGAAGCAGTNNGGGGCGCCTTTTGCCCTGGCCAATCGGGATGCTTTGGATATAAAAGCCAGGGAATTAGGGCTACGCCTGCACCCGGGGGCTAATCTACACGTTTTGCCCTCGGAGGCGGGCCATGTTGGCGCCGATAATGTAGGCGTGCTTATCGCCGAAGAGCCCTATCGACGGGATGAGATAACGTTGATCGTCGACGTGGGCACGAATGCTGAGATCGTCCTAGGCAATCGCGAACGGCTGTTCAGCGCCTCTAGCCCAACCGGCCCAGCTTTTGAAGGAGCGCAAATCACCTATGGCATGCGAGCAGCACCGGGAGCTATCGAGCGGGTACGAATTGATCCGAGTACGTATGAGGCTCGTTTCAGTGTTATTGGCGAAACCCTTTGGTCAAATGAATGGCAGATAGGAGCGGATGTTCCCCTGGTGGCGCAACCGAAACACCTGGCGGCCGGTATTTGCGGTTCAGGGATTATTGAGGTTGTGGCCGAGATGTTTCTGTCAGGAATCATCCTGCCGGATGGCAGGTTCAACCCTGACTGTACCAGCCCGCGTGTCCAATGGAAGGGCCGCAAAGGAGCATACGTTCTGGCAACTGGCCAATTCACCACGACAGGCGAGCCAATCCTGGTCACCCAAGACGACGTACGCAATATTCAGCTCGCCAAAGCCGCTCTTTATGCCGGGGCTAAATTGTTGATGAACCGGGCTAATATCTCCGGGATTGATCGCATTTTTCTGGCTGGCGCTTTTGGTAGCTACATTGATCCCCAGCATGCGATGGTATTAGGACTCATTCCGGACTGCGAATTAAACGACGTATACGCGATCGGCAATGCAGCCGGTGATGGGGCACGCATCGCCTTACTGAATCGGAACAAGAGGCAAGAGGCACAGCGGATCGCTCACAGGATCAAATACATTGAGACGGCTGTCGATCCCGAGTTTCAGGATGAATTCGTAGGCGCCATTCATATCCCTCATGCTATGGACTCCTTTCCCCACTTGGAAGGACTCTTACC